>DLFZ01000178.1:13975-29684 GCA_002482435.1 Christensenella sp. UBA7707 | reverse complement strand
TTGTTGGCTTCGATGGTTTCATCCATCAGTTCCTTGCGAAAAATGCGCGTTTCCTTGGGCGCATTGATGCCGATGCGCACGCGGTCACCCTCAACGCTCAAAATTTCAACGGAAATATCCTTGCCGATGAAGAGCACTTCACCTGCTTTGCGTGGCAGTACCAGCATCGGCTTGGCCCTCCTTGACGAGTTTTTGCATAATCACATCGTAAATGGGGTAGCGAAGCGGAAGCGTTGCCGCATCGATGACGAGCTGCTTGCCGATGCCGCGCTTCGCGTTGATGACGATGGGCGAAGCAAGGTTGGCCGTCATCTCTTTGATGTCCTCGGGTATCACCACAACGGACAAAATCAAAAGGTCGCCCGGAGCTTCCAGAAACAAATCCTGAAGCTCGTTTTCGCGTACATCTACATAATAGTCGCTGATCACCTCGAACGGGATGATCACCGGCAGCGAAATGTGCTTGTTCTCCACGGATTGCAGCCACAAAAGCGGCCTAGTTTCCTCTGCTTCCAGAAGAATGAAGGTGCGAAGCTCCTCAAAGCCGGGGATTCCGTTGGGGAAATTCAGAGTTTTTCTGTCCTTCAGCTCAAATGTGCCAAAGCGTTCCGTTTCAATCAGCATAATTGCTTCCTGCCCCTCCTGTCAAACCTTTTCATCCACCCTGTCGCCCACGCCGTTGCGCAGGTTTTCGTTGTTGACCTTGATTACCACGGACGGCTGATTTTTAAGGCGGATTTCCACATAATACGGCTCCACCTCTATCACGGGGCCACTGCCCACGTCCCATTCAAGCTCGATGCTGGGCCTCGTCCACTGCACTTCGAACACGCCCGTTTCCCACTCGATGCTGGCGCGCTTTTCCGCCACGCGGCGGCGGCTGACTTCCTGCGGTTTGGCCAGCGTGTTGTTTTTGGATACGATCTCGCCCAGCGCCTTGCCGCTCAAAATGGTTTTGAGCGCCTCGGTGCTTTTGGTTTGCGCGTCTTTGGAGGCCGCAGGCGTTGACGCACCGCGCAAATGGGGGGACAACTGCAAAGCCTCAAGCTGCACTCCCGTTCCCGGCACTTCCTCATACTCGATGTTGAACTGAGGCATTTGCCGAACGACGCGCATCTCAGGCCTCGTGCGGTTGATCACGAAGGTTGGCCTTGCGTTGCTGATTGTTACCTTTGCGGGCTCGGTATGGATTTCAAGCTGGGCCCGCTCGGTATGAATCGAAAGCACATTCATACGCGGTATCCCCACAAACCGTTGTTGCCTTGTTCCTCCTAAAAATGTTCTGCCAGCTTTTAGTTCATGTAGTCAACCAAGGGNNAGCCGATCTTGAGCGCGTAGTTGTAAACAGCCATGGCTGTTTGCCACTGCACGGTGGTTTCCGCAACGTCAATATCCTCCACCTTGGATTTGATTTCCGTAAAGTTTACCTCGTCCACCGAATAGCGGTTTGCCATCAGCTTGAGGCGGTTGGTTTTCCCGCCAATCTCAGCGAGGTTGGAAAGTGTACGGCTTTGCGCGCTGAGGAGCTTGCTGGAATATTCCCCAAGCTCACTTGCGGAGGCACCGCCTTCGAGGGCATTGTAAAGGTTGTCCATCAGGTTGTAAATGTTATCGTCGCCCATGCCGAAAAGCTTGGTGCCGGTCATGGAAACGTCGGTTTTCATGTTGTAGCCGATCTCGTACTGTATGGTTTGCCCGTCTTCCGCAATCAACGCGGCATTCGCAGCGTCGCTCATGTCAAGACCGTTATAAAGCACCTTGCCGGTTGCGGAATCTACCGCAAAGGGTGCCGTGGAGGTGTTATAGCCGCCGAAAATGTACTTTTCTCCAAGCTTTGCGTTGCCGATGGTGAGAAGATGGTCGCGCATTTCCTTGACGAGCGCCGCAATGGCTTTTCTATCATCCTCGGTAACGGTATCGGTCGCTGCTTCGAGCGAGGATTCATACACCTTGGTAATGACGTCGTTGAGCTCGTCGAGTGCGGTTTCGGATTGGGTCATCCAAGTCTGCGCATTTTCGACGTTGTTCTGATATTTTTCCACATTGGCAAGCTTGACGCGCGCCTCCATGCTCTTGATGATGCCGATGGGATCGTCGGAAAGCTTGGTAAGCTTTTTTTGGGACGACAGCTGGTACTCGTACTTCTGAAGCTGTCCGAGGTTGTTGTTGATGTTTCGCATGTAGCCGCTTGACAACATGCCGGTAGTGATGCGCATGTGCTACCTCCTTGCCGTCGGGGCTTTCTTAGCCGCGTCCGACGATGCCGGTTCTATTGATGAGGATATCAAGGCTTTCGTCGATTGCGGTGATGATGCGCGACGAAGCCGCGTACATTTGCTGGCTTTTGATGAGGTTTACCATTTCCTCGTCCACGGAAACACCTGAAACGGATTCGCGGCGCGTTTCAAGGTTCTGAACCACCGCAGTCTGGCTTTCGAACATGGTCTGGGCGTGCGCGCTTTCGATGGCGATCTCCACGATGAAGCCCTTCAAATACCCTTGGAAACTCGAAACATTCGCAAGGTTCTGTGCACTGCAAAGTGCGCTAAGCGCAAGTGCTGTTTTGTTGTTGCCCGCCTGCGGGTTGGTCGAGGAAAGCACGATTTGCGTATCCGAAGCGGCAAGGTTGTTGACGCTTGCAAGCACTTCGTCGCTGATCGAAAAGTTGCCTGCGGTGATGAGGCTGTAATCGTTGGAGGGTACCTCAAAAAGGTTGATGCCGCTTACCGAGGCGGTGCTTGTGGTGGCTCTCGTCCAGCCCGCGCTGTGCACGGCATTCATTTCTTTCGCGAGGCTTTGCGCGAGGGTATTCAGGCCGTTGAGAAGATAGGGGATGCCGATGTTGTCCGCAGAGGCGCCATCGCGCATCTGAACATAAGCCGCAAGCTCTCCGCTTGTAAAGTTGAGCGGCGTGGCCGTTCCCTCAAGCACAACGTCGTACATGCCCGTTGTGGGATTCGTAACGGTTTCAAGATGCGTTACCGTAGTATGGCTCAAAAGTGTGGTGCCGCCCACAGAAACGTTCAAATATCCATTCGAATCGTAGTTGTATTCGATATCGACAAGCTTGGAAAGCTCGTCGAGCTGCACGTTGCGCTTATCCCGAAGATCGTTTGCCTTTTCACCGCTGAGCTCGTAGCCGGCAATGCTCTTGTTGTAGGCGGCGATATTATCGAGAATGTCATTGGCACTCAAAACCGCAGATGCAACGGAATCATTTTGCGTTTTCCGCATTTCGGTAAGCTGCTCGTAGAAGTTATGGAACGTATCGGTAAGGGTAATGCCGCTTTGCCTTAGGTTGGTGCGGATCTCCTCGCTATCGGGTTCGTTGGAAAACTCCAGAACCGCCTGAAAGAACCCTGCGAGCGACTTGGAGAGGCTGCTGCTGTCCGTTTCGTCGAACATGGTTTCAATGTATTCGAGCGCGTCCGTACGGGTGGACCACATGCTGCCGTCGCCATACTCGCGGCGCAGCTCCTTGTCGAGGAAGCTGTCGCGCACCTGCTCAAGCGACTGCACCTGCGCGCCCCCGCCCACGGTGCCGTTGGCGGCGGTGCCAAAACGCGTCACAAGCGTTGCCGGGTCGATGGCCTCGCTGATCACACGCTGGCGCGTATACCCTGCGGTGTTGGCGTTTGCGATGTTATGACCGGCAACGTTGATCGCCCTTTGGCTGATGAACAAACCGGTTTTTGCAATTTCCAAACCGTAAAAACTCATGCGGCACCTATGCTTTCGTATCGATGAGGCTTGTGAACGCGGGAGATTCCGCCTTCATATGCCCGGTATTTTCGTAAGTATCCAGACCCTGCGAGCCGCCCGTAAGAACGTTAATGCAAAACTCGGTGTATTGGATCTGGGTTTCGATAAGCCTTTGATTCAGCGCGTTAAGCGCGCTAAGCTCTTCCACGCTTTTTTTGAGGGAAAGCTTGCATTGTTCCGCCTCTGCGCGCTTGTCGGGCGTCAAAAGCCCAAGCACCGCATCAAACGAAACTTCGCCCTGAATGCCACGCTCGAGCGCAATGCCCTTGAGCGCCTCCTGCCTGCGTTTCGCGGCGGATTTGAGCTTTTTTACGCTTTCCGCCTCCGCGCGAACGGTGACATTGAGCTCGTTTACGCGGTTATGGATCAGCTGCTCTTTTTTTGTTTTTCCCAATTCCAAAAGCCGCGAGCAGGCATCAAGCTCCGCGGCCATTGCTTCGAGCAGTTCTTGGAGAAACACAGACACAGTTAACACCTCGCGCCGTGCGGAGCCTTTTACAAGCCGAGTATTTTCTCGGCTACGGCCACACCGGGAATGTTGTAGTCGTTGTTTGCAATACGTTGACGAATGCCATCCGTTTTTGCGATAGAAGAAGCTTCATCCATCGCGGTGGCCTTTGCGGCACGAAGCACGGCGGAAAACGTTTTGGCGCCGTCCGTAAGCTCGACCTTATCCGTTCCCATAGGTGGCCTTGCCGCTGCCGGGCGCACATCCCTTGCGCTGTTTACATACTGCAAATACAAATCTTTGGATGGTATGGAATTGATTCTCACGTTGCATCACCCCTGTTTTGGTCTAATTGCGGTTGTAGCGGGAATAGATCATTCCCTGCCTATCGGATTTTCTGCCACTTTGCGGCTGCTTTTCCGGCTGTTTTGCTGCTTCCTGCTGCGGCTGTACCTGTCTGTCACGCTCCACCTGGCCGGAAGGTTTGAGCGCCTTGATCAGCTCGTTTTTGCACTCTTCGCAGAATCGCCCCGCCGCAACGGGCCTTGAGCAGCGCTCGCAGGCGAGCATGCCGCTTACCCGCTCGAGTACAAGCCGCTCTTCGCGAAGAAAAGTGAGAATGTTCTTTTCGGGTACGCCGGTCTTTTCGACAATCTCCGGGATACCCGCCTCCGGATGCGCGTAAATGAAGTCACGCACCTTTACAAAACGCCGGTCCATTTCATCGTTGCAATCGTTGCAAAGCGGGTTGCCCAAGCTGTGAAAGAGCTTGCCGCACATCTTACATTGTCTGATATCCGTTGCCATTTTGTTCCCCCGTTTTGTTCAATATGGGCTTAGGTGCGCAGGTTGTTTGCTTGGGCATCCATTTCATCGGCCGTGGAAAGCGCCCTTGCCGCAAACGAAAACGCCTTTTGCGCGCGGATGAGCCGCGTCATTTCAAGCGCCATATCGACGTTAGAGCTTTCAAGCGCGCTCTGCTGGACCGAAGGGGTACTGACCGCCTTGGCCGCGCCTGAAGCGTCGGTCACCTTAAAGCAGTTCCCACCTACGGCCTCAAGGCCGCCCGGGTTTGCGAATTCGTTGATGCCAAGTGTGGCAAAGCTTTTTCCGTCGAGTGTAAGTTCGCCATTTTCACTGCAAGAAAGTTCCTCGGCCTTTGTGCCTGCGGGCAGCGAAATGCGGTTGCCGGATTTGTCGAGCACATAAAGCCCCTGTGCGTTGACGAGGTAGCGCGTGCCACCCACGTTGGAAACGGCGAAGGCACCGTCGCGCGTATAAACCTTTGAGCCATCCGCAGCCTGCAAGGTAAAAAAGCCGGAGCCGTTGATGCAAAAATCCAACGGCTGCCCCGTTACCTGCGTAACGCCCTGCTCCATGGAGAGTGTGGTTGCACCGATCCTTACGCCGCTGCCGCGCTGGAGGTTTGCGCCGTTATCCATTTCCTCGGTACGCTTAATGGTATTGTATAGCGTATCCTTGAAATCAACACGGGTGGATTTAAACCCAGTGGTGTCGTTGTTGGAAATGTTGTTGGCAATCACATTAAGCCGATCTTGCTGCGCAAGCAAAGCTGATTTTGCGGAAAATGAAGCCTGTACCATGCTTATACCCTTCCTACTTCGTTCACGGCCTTGCCGAGCGATTCATCAAGCATTTTTACAATGCGCTGGCTCGTTTCATACGAGCGCGAGGCACTCATCATATCCACGATCTGGTTGGTGATGTTGGTATTTGAGGTTTCAAGATAACCCTGTTTCACGCTGTAATCGGTTGCTGTAGAAACCGTTGCGCCGCCGTAATTGTAAAACAGGTTGTCGCCCGCTTTGCGAAGCGCTCCCGTATCCGAAAAGCTCACAAGCCTAAGCTTTCCCGCGGATTTTCCTTCCACCAGCACGTTGCCCTGCGAATCCACGGCAAATTCCGAACCCTTCACCTGAATGCCCGCGCCGTTCTCGCCCATAACGAGGTTGCCGCTCGCGGTAACAAGGTAACCGTTGCTGTTGAGGTAAAAGCTGCCGTCGCGGGTATACCGATCGCCCGCGGTAGTGGAAACAACGAAAAAGGCATTTTCGCCATTGATGGCAAGATCGCCGTCGCTGCCCGTTTCCTCAAGGGCGCCCTGCGAAAAATCAGTAACGAGCTCATCCACATGTACGCCGGTGTTGAGGGTACCGACGGATTGCGACGTACTTAGAACGTTCGGGTCGTTCAGACGCGAAATGAGCATATCGGAAAACGAACGGGAAACAAGCGTATCGCTCTTGTAGCCGGTCGTATCGGTGTTGGCAATGTTGTTGGTAATGACGTCCACCTTGGCACGCTGAACCACCATATTGGTTGCGCTCAGGTAAATGCTGCGAAGCATGAGAACCCTCCCCTCGCGAACGGTTGCGCTTTTTACACAGTTCACGCACTATCCTACATACTACATCGAAAGAAATAGGTTTTTCTTTAGTAAAAAATACGGAAAGCATCAAAGTTTTTACACGCGAACACATACAAAAAATTACGACATTTCTCGCGAAAATTCCCTAGCGTAGCCACGACAACGCGCAAGGCAGCGTTTTCTTTTACACAGGCCGAAAAAAGAAAACGCCCTATGCGGCGCGGCCGCTTAGGACGTGAACGTTTTGTAAACGAAGAAAAGGGCAAACCACAACCTTCGTCCTTCCAAACGGAAAGGGCACGCGCGGCTCCTCACAACTGCGCTATCTGCCGATTCCCAAAATAAGCTCCACTTCTCCGCGGGAAATGGCGAGCGCACGGGCGATCTCCTCGGCTTCCATTCCCTGTTCGCGCATTTGCCGCACCTGATCCGCCCTAGGTGAACGCTTGCGCGGCGCGCGCTTTTCTTCCGCACGCCTAAGCTCCCGCTTTGCCATCTCGGGTTTTGCCGCTTCCGCCTTTGTGTCAGGCATGGCGGTAAACCCTTCGCGAACGCTCTCCATCTGCACCTTGAGAAGCGCGCTCATGCCCTCCATTTTTCGCAACATTTCATCCATGCGACTAAGCTTCTCATCGGCTTCCTGTCTGGCGCGTTTGATGTCGTCGTCAAGCGCGAGCATTTCTTCCTCAAGGTTTTGGTAAAGCACATAGAGCTTGCGCTCCCTTTCGTCGCGCGAGCCATCCTCGCTGCGCGATTTTTTGAACATATGGTTCAAATAGATCACCGCGAGGATAAGAAGAAAAACAAAGGCGGCAAAGATATAAGCTTCGTAACCCATAGGTATCCTTTCTGAGTGCGCGCTTAAATGCGAATATCGATCAGGTGTTTTTCTGTTCCGACGTCCGCCTGCGCGATGATCCTCTCATCCGCTTCGGCATTGGCCTCTGCCTGCGAGCGGCCGTGCCCGGAGTTGTTTGCATCTTTTTTGCGCGGGTTATCGCGAGAGATGGCTGCGGCCTCGGACTTGTTGACATCCTGCACGCTCTTTTGGCGTGCGTTCGTTTGCGCGTTTACCATTTTTTGTGCAAACGCCTGTGCCTGCTCGGCAGACTTGAGCATGTTGCTCGCCTCGCGGGAGAATTCCGTAGCCTTATGGATCATGATTTTGGACGCGCCCAAACCAAGGTTTGCCATAGATTTTACCCCGCGCTTTCAAACGGATCGGCACAAAACTGCGCGTGGAAGCGCAAGAGAAAACAGCGCTAAAACCAATATTTTTCGCGGGGTATTGGCACCGCTCACCGCGAGAAGCTTTCATGTGCCTCATTTCCCAATAAAAATCCGATCATCGCCGCCATATAAATCCGTCAAATTTGACGACATGCGCGTCAAATTTGACACCTTGCAGGGAGGCGAATGGTGAATGAGCCTTCCTGAAAACCTCATAAAAGCAGCTTGCCGCTTTTATGACTCTTCGATATCTCCCTCGTACGACGACGCGACGATCATTCCGTCGCGGCACTTGTAGGTAACGCTGAAGGCGCGCGTTCTTGTAACCATGGCGATACCGTCGATGGAAATCTTCACATCGGCCGCAACCTCGCCGCGCACATGAAGCTTGCCGTCGGAACGCTTTTTGATTTCTGCTTTGAGGTTCTCAATGTCTCTGGCGATCTCGTCGATGCTTATGACCAGCATATCGCGGCTGATGATGAGCTTTTTTCGCATTTCGAGCCGTTCCGGCGTTTCCGTACGCGGAACCGGCACGCGTACAAGGTTGTCGATCTTTTCAAGCTGCGCCTTGGTCTGCGCGCGCTTTTCTTCAAGTTCCACAAGCATCTTGCGAAGCTTTGGGGAAGAACCGATCTCAATTATGGTTCTTTCTCCCGAAACGGCGCCGATGGCCGAGACCCATACGCGCGACGAAGCGCGCAGCATTCCGCCGAAAATCTTTGCATGGCTACCCATCATGCGTACCGTGCCCATAACACTGATCTGTGAGCTGACGATATAGTCACCGTACAGGTTGCCGTCCGCCTCTACGCTGGCGCGGATGATGTAACGGGCAAAAATGTCGCCGCCCGCCCGCAAAGCACCGGTATCTCCCCCCTGCATGCCTTGGTAAAGCACGAGGTTCCGCCCCGCGTCGATGGCAGCGGCTTCCACCGAACCCGCAATTTCGATGTTGCCCGTAGCGCGCACGATCATGCCGCTTTGTATGTTGCCGCCGATGAGTACATCCCCGTCAAAGTCGATGTCGCCTACGGAGAGATCCACGTTTCCCTCAACCGTAAGCACATCCGACATCACAATGCGGTTGCCCTTCAAATACGGGCGTCCGTCCATTGCGGCATAGAGATATTTTCCGTCCGGCGACACCGTTACACCGCTCCCTTCGGGGAGGCGGCAATCACGCCCTTCTACGGCAGGAAGCGACATGCCGCGCACTGTGATGCCTGCGACACCATCGTTATGCGGCAGTTTTTCCACAAGCATATCCCCTGCGTGGGTGATGGAGAAAAATTCTTTTTCGTTGTATGGAGGAAGCTCCGCGCGGTTGGAATTTTCGATCAAGAAGGTTTTAAAATAGTAGCGGAGCTTTGCATCCGTTCCCGCAACCGCCGGCTTGCCGTGCGCGATCACAACGGGTTCAAAGAAAAGCCCGCTCTCAGCCGTTTTGAGTACCGCCGCCTCATCGAGCCCATAGGTAATGCCGAACTGCTCCCTTATCGACGCAAGCACCTCTTCGGGTGTCAAGGAGCGGCCCGTGGGCGACGGCGGCAGCAGCTGCATGCTTGCCGTCATCTCGTCACGCGTGGTAGAAACGTATACGCCACCGTCATACGGCTTCTCCGCCTGTGTGGGAGCAACGCGGCAGCGCATTTCCCCCGAAAGCATCTGCATGTGAAGCTCGGAGGTTTCCGCATCCTCTATGCCGCGGCGGGAAATGTCGTAGCGTACAAGGTCGCTTTTGAGCGACGAGCCAATCGCCGTGCTGTAATAAAAGCGCACATAAACGCCATCCGGTTCAAAGCTGAAGTCGTACCATGGCACAAAATAGGGCCTAGAGTTTTCTTTCGGGGAAGGCTCCTGCGCGGCGGTATTCTTTTT
Organism: Christensenella sp. UBA7707; assembly: GCA_002482435.1. GTDB lineage: Bacteria > Bacillota > Clostridia > Christensenellales > CAG-138 > UBA7707. The sequence continues at coordinate 19,974 of DLFZ01000178.1, read as the reverse complement.
GCCGAGGCCAAAAAGTCCCGGCCGGTTTTTGTTCTCTGCCATGCCTTTCTCCTTAATAACGCTACCTCAATAACGCTACCTCTTAATAACGCACCGTTGTAAGTACCGCCAACACGGCGTCGGCGCGCCCTTTTGTATTCAAACCCGCGGACATTTGGCTACTCTAACCTTAGAAGTTTAAAGCGGACTGCATTTTGGTACGAAATTTCAGCATCGCCTTGGAGTGGATTTGCGAAGCGCGCGATTCAGAAACACCAAGCACACGCGCGATCTCCTTCAACGTCATTTCCTCATAATAGTAAAGCGTTACCACGAGCCTTTCCTTTTCAGGGAGGGATTCGATCATATCGCCGAGCATGCGTTTGAGTTCCTTGTTTTCCAAGCGTTCCTCCGGCGTTTCGGAGGTATCCGGCACAACGGCGGCAACACTCATTTCGTTTGACACCATTTCCTCAAAATGCAGCACGTTGAAGGTATGGGTTTTGTCGAGGATCTTTTGCAGCTCCTTTTCTTCCATACCAAGATAATCGGCCACTTCACTGTCGGTCGGCTCGCGCAGGAGCTCCTTTTCAAGGCTCGCGTAAGCGTTGCTGACGGATTGTATCTTGCGCCTGAGGCTGGAGGGCGCCCAGTCCTGCCTGCGCATATGATCGATGATCTCACCGCGTATTCGAAGCTTTGCATAGCTTTCAAAGCGAATGTCGCGCGATATGTCGTATTTGTTGATGGCGTCGATCAACCCTAAAATCCCGCAGCTTAACAGGTCGTCAAAATTGCTGTATCCCTCATAAGTCGGCATCAACCGGTAAACGATGCTCTTGACAAGATATACATAATACATCACCAGCTCGTTTTTGTTTTCAAGAGAGCTGTCGCGTTTGTATTTTTCCCATAATTTTTCAGCCGCGCCGTTGTTGACTTCAGCCATATTCTACCCCCGTCTGGTTCGCCGTCAGGGTTCCGAACGCTCCGGCCGTTTCATCTGCCGTTTCATGATAAACTTGCGAATGTAGGCGGTTTCCACGCCCGTAAGCTCGGTAAACTGCGCGCCGATTACATACGCGCCTTCTTTTTTGATGAGCGGCTCACACCTTAAAACCTCGGCGGGAAGCACCATGAAGCCCATATCGTCAAGCTCCATTTGTACGCTAATCCGCTTGCCGCGCACAAGTTTTTCGCGGCAGGAAAAACACACGCCGCGCTCGGAAAGGTTGATGGTTTCCGCAGGGTACCCCATAGCGGTTTTTGTAAACTCCCTGCCCCTCGGGCGTACCATGATGCTAAGCCGCACCGGAAGCCGGAAAAAATACCGCCGCTGTTCGCGTTCGATCTCGCCCATGACCCTCAAAAGACACTGCGGCACACCGTCGCGCGTAAAGGTTTCCTCCACCGCGGCGTTGAGGGTAAATACGCCGTTGTTGCGAAAGACCGAAAGCTTCACGCGCTCATCCTGTGCAATGATCAGTTGGCGAAGCCTGTACTCCGGCTGATCTACAATGAACAGCTTGTCGCCCAAAATATCGCGGAGCGTCGTTTTGGTCACGATCCTGCCAACCTTTAGCTCCAGCGTTTCGCCCAAACGGGCCAGTTCCGTCAGTTTCATGCTTCACTCTCCCCTACTCTGCCGAACAGGCGTTTGATGAACCCCTTCATGCCGGGTGCTTCGGCTACCGGGCTTTGCAGAAAGCTTGCGGCAAGCCTATCGAAGTTGTAAGCAGCCTTGCTGTTTGGATAGCTGATCAAAAGCGGCACCTGCAGCTTTACGGCACGCACCATGTTATCATCCCTGAGGATGTACCCGAGCGGATGGATTGTCATACCCGTGTACTTGCCTGCAATGCGGATAAAACCCTCCATCGCTGCCTCCGCTTCCCGATCGGTTTCCGCGCGGTTTACCACAAGCTGAATGGAGGGGCGTATGTCGCGCTTGCCGACAATTTTTACAAGCGCGTAGGCATCCATAAATGAAGTGGGCTCTGGCGTTGTTACAAGCAGCGTTTCGTGGCTTGCGCAGATGAGCCTCAAAATGTTTTCGGTAATGCCCGCACCGGTGTCGAAAATGATACAGTCCGCAATGTCATCGAGACACATAAGGTTTCGTATGATGCGCTGCAGGTCATGATCACCGAGGTTCAAAAGCTCCTCAACACCCGAGCCTCCCGAGATGAACTGCACACCGTAAAGGCCGCTCACCACCGCCTCGCGAACATCCACGCGATCTTTCACCACGCTGTAAAGGTCGTATTTGGGTTTCACGCCAAGCATCACATCGATGTTGGCAAGACCGAAATCCGTATCTACAATCAGCGGGCGCTTGCCGCGGCGACTCAAAGCGATTGCGAGGTTTACCGCAACGCTCGACTTGCCGACTCCGCCCTTCGCGCTCGTAACGGTGAGAACGCGGATGGCCGAATCCTGCGGAGGCTGCATCATTTTTTTTAGGTTTCGCGCCTGCTCCATCATCCACCCGCGCTTTCCAGGATGTTATCTACGGCCTTTCGCACGTCAAAGCGCTCAATGTCATACGGCACGTTTTGCCCCATGGTAACATAGGCGATCGGGCGCTGCGCAAGATACGCGATGTTGAGCAAATTGCCCCAGGAAACAACCTCGTCTAGTTTGGTCACAACAAGCTTCGCGCCCTTCAAAAACGCGAACTGCTCCAAAAACGCCTTACACGCGCTGAACCCCATCGATGCGCTTACCGTAAGAAGCACCTCATCCGCACCGCTCTGGCTTGCATACGCCTCGATCTCCTTGGCGTATTCCTTGTTTGCCATGCTCTTTCCTGCGGTATCGATGAGCACCACGTCGCGGTCGTCGAGTTGTGAAAGCGCGCCTTCCATTTCTTCCGGGGAGTACAGGGTGTGAAGAGGGATATCCATGATTTCCGCGTAGGTCTTAATTTGCTCCTGCGCGGCCACACGGTAAATATCCGTATTCACAAGCCCCACCTTAAGGTTCTGGTCGATGGTGAAAAGACTCGCGAGCTTAACGAGCGTGGTGGTTTTGCCAACGCCGGTCGGCCCGACAAGCATGATCACGTTCATGCGGTATTTCTTCAGCCGAATGGCAGCGCTTTCGCCCAAAGCCTCGGAAATGAGGCTCCGCGCCACCTTCAAGGGGCTTTCGTTGACGCGTGCGCTAAGCTCCTGCGTCTGGCGGGCAATCTTTCGCGCAACGCTATAATGTACGTCATGCTCCACAAGCGTTTCGTAGATGCGTGTAACCTCTGCGGAAAGCTTTTGAGGCACCTTTTTTTCGGGCGTACTTATTTTTTCGGCAACGTTCGACACAACTCCTTTTATTTCGCTGAGCTGATCGTAAAGCTGCCTTAAATTTTCTGCGCCTTCGGGCGCTTTTTCTTCCCGCGCGGTAAGGATCTTTTCAAACTGTGCGGCACGAACGTTTTCCTCGGGGCGTGCGGCGCCGGGAGGTATCATGCCTGCACCTGTATTCTGCGGCCGCTGCTGTGCCTGCGGTTGCGCATACGGCTTAGGGGGAACGCTCTTTTGCGCGCTCAGTGCCTCTTCCCTGCGCGCACTTTTCTCGGGAACGATTCGCTTGTCGGGCGCGGGCTCATAGGCCACCATAACCTCAATCATGGGTTTTTTAAATAGGCCCGTTATTCCCTTGGGTTTCAGCTCGCGGTTGCTCAAAATCACCGCATCCGGCCCAAGCTCACGCCGTATTTTTTCCATGGCCTCGGACATGTCTTTGACGATGTAGCTCTTTACAAACATGCCTTAAATGCTCACCACCCCGTCTGAGAAAATTTCCACATCCCGTTCAAGCTCACTGTAGGAAAGCACCACAAGATCGGTATCCATTTGGTCCACGATCTGGCGGAAAAACCGCCTTACCGCAGGCGCGGTAAGCACAATGGGCGACGAGCCGTTACCGACCGCGCGCTCCACCACCTTTTTGGTGTTGAAAAGGATTTTTTGTATTTGTATGGGTTCGAGCGCGACATAGGAGCCCCGGTCGGTCTGGCGAATGTTGTCGGCAATGAGCTGTTCAAGCGCCGCGTCGAGCGTAATGACGCGCGCCTTGTTGTTTGGCACAAACTTGCGGCTGATGGCACGCTTGAGCCCCTGCCGCACATACTCGGTGAGAATTTCAAGATCGCGCGTGATGGTGCCGTAATCGCCCAAAATTTCAAGGACGGAACTGATGTCGCGGATGGATACGCCTTCATGCAGCAGGTTTGCGAGCACTTTTTGCACCTCGCCGATGCTGAAAAGCTTGGGCACAACCTCTTCCACAAGCGCGGGCTGTTGCGTTTTGAGATTGTCGATGAGCACCTGTACCTGTTGGCGCCCCATAAGCTCGTCCGCGTGCTTTTTGATGACCTCCATCAAATGTGTTGCGATCACTGAAGGCGCATCGATGGTGGTGTAGCCGTAAAGCTCCGCCTTTTCGCGTTCGCTCTCCGATACCCAAAGCGCGGGAAGCCCGAACGCGGGGTCCACCGTTTCGATGCCGTCGATCTCGTCGCCATCCTCAGCGTCCGCCGGGCGCAGCGCCATAAAGTGATCGGGAATCACCTCGCCGCCTGCCACCTCGATGCCCTTGATTTTGATGGAATAGCCGTTGGTGGGAAGCTGGATGTTATCTCTCAGGCGCACCACGGGCACGATGATGCCAAGCTCGAGCGCGCATTGGCGGCGGATCATCACCACGCGGTCGAGAAGGTCGCCTCCCTGCGACGCGTCCACAAGCGACAATATGCCGTAGCCGAACTCCATTTCGATTAGGTCCACCTGCAAAAGCGAGGTGACGCTTTCGGGCTTGCGTTTTTCTTCCGCAACCACCGCAGCCGTACTGCTCTGCGCCGCTTCCTCCGCCTTTTTGCGGTTGCTGAGCGTATAATAGCCCGCCGCCGGAAGGCCGATGGCAAAAAGAAGCATCAACAACGTGGGCATGCCGGGCACGACGCTTAAAAGGCCAAGCATGCCGCCGATTACGAACAGCACCGAGGGTTTGCCAAAAAGCTGTGAGGTGAGCGTTGAACTGAAGCTTTCTGCATTGGAGGAGCGCGTTACGATGATACCCGAAGCGGTAGAAACCAAAAGCGCGGGAATCTGGTTGACAAGGCCGTTGCCGATGGTGGCCTGCAAATATACGTTGATGGCCTCCTCGAAGGTGAGCGTTTCGCCCGTGAGGCCCAAAATGCCCGCCAGCACACCGCCAACGAGGTTTACAACCACGATCAAGATACCGACGATGGCGTCGCCCTTTACAAACTTCGACGCACCGTCCATAGAGCCGTAAAAGTCGGACTCGCGCTGTACGTCCTTACGGCGTCTGCGCGCTTCCTCCTCGGTGATCACGCCGGTGTTCAAATCCGCGTCAATGGCCATCTGCTTACCGGGCATGGCGTCGAGTGCGAACCTTGCCGCAACCTCCGCCACGCGCTCGGAGCCCTTGGTGATGATCATAAACTGCACGATGATGATGATGACGAATACCACCACGCCCACCACCTGGTTGGAGCCGGTCACAAAGCCGCCGAACGCGCTGATGATGCCGCCCGCTTGACCACCGTTGCCGATGATAAGACGCGTGGCATTGATGTTGAGCGCGATACGGAACAGCGTAAACAGCAAAAGGAGCGTGGGGAACGTGGAAAACTCCAGCGTTTCCTTAATAAAAAGCGCCGTTAGAAGCACGATGAGCGACAGCGAAATGTTGATGATGAGGAACATGTCCAAAACGCCCGGGGAAAGCGGAATGATGATGAGAAGCACAATCAAAAGAACCGCAAGTGCTACGATGATATCCGTTGACTTCAGTTTCATGCTTCTTCCCCCTTCCCGTTCGCTTTGTTAAAAGTTGCGCCCCTGACCCCTCGCGGCTGCACCCGCTTCAAAAAACCGTTTCCCGTTTATCTGCCGCGGCCCGGACGCCCGTGCCGGATGTTGTTTTTGAGGCGGTAGACGTAGGCCAGCACCTCAGCGACCGCCTGGTACATATCCTCGGGCACTTCCTGCCCGACC
>DLFZ01000178.1:5722-13970 GCA_002482435.1 Christensenella sp. UBA7707 | reverse complement strand
CCTTGTTTTCCACCACCTCGATGCGAAGCTCCCTCGCCTTTTCCTTGATTTTTCTGGCGAGATAGTCCGCCCCCTTGGCGACGACGAGAGGCGCCTTGGTAACACCCTCCTTGTAGCTTAGCGCAATGGCGTAATGCGTGGGGTTGGTGATTACTACGTCCGCCTCGGCAACCGCCTTCATCATACGTGCGCCGCTCATCTGCCGCTGTTTCTGACGGATGCGGCTCTTGGTCTGCGGGTTGCCCTCGGTGAGCTTGTATTCCTCCCTTAGTTCCTGCTTGGTCATCCTCAGTTCGCGCTCGTAGCTCCACCACTGGTACAAATAGTCAAACGGCGCGAAAATCGCAAGCGCGATGGCGAGCTTAAACGCCATGGAAAGCAGCATTTCCGCCATCTGCGCCGCAGTGAAGGCGACCTCCCCGTTCATCAGCTGCGGAGTCATTTCGACTTGCAGCATGTACTGGTCGTACCCCACCTTGGCGAGGATGGCCAGGCGGAGGATGGATTTTAAAAGCTCCGCCAGGGTTTTTCGCGAAAAAATACGCTTAAACCCCTCCACGATGTTGATGCGGGAAAACTTCGGCGCGGCCGCCTTGGTGGAAAACAGGAAGCCCACCTGAAGGTAGTTGAACACCAGTGCGCCCAAGAACGCCGCCGCAAGCGGAATCATGATCACATACGCCATCCGGAGTATGGTGCCGCTCAGAAGCGAGCGCATCGTAGCCGTATCGAAGGATTTGGGAAGCGAGGTGCCCGCACCCAAAAAGCCCCTCAAAAGCTTCATAAGCCCGTCCACCATCATAGAGCCAAACACCGAAAGCGCTAAAAAAACAACCAGCAGCGAAAGCGCCGTTACAAGGTCGTGGCTTTTGATGATCTGCCCGCGTTCCCTTGCCTCTCTTCGCTTTTTTGGTGTTGCTCTTTCTGTCTTTTCCCCGCTCTGCTGCGCCATTACGCCGCCCCCGCAAGGCCACGGATCATATAATCCACGGCGTCAAACATCTGTTTGAAGATTTCTTGCGTAAAGTTGACATACACGGGGAGGATGATTAAAAGCACCAAAAACCCTAAAATAATTTTGAGCGGTATGCCCACCACGAAGATGTTTAGCTGCGGCGTGGTACGCACCACAAAGCCCATAAATACCTCCGCGATCAGTCCCGCTGCCACAACCGGCATGGCGATGTTGATCACAAGCCCAAACGATAGGGCAAATACCTCAAGCGCACTGTAACCGAGCATGGGGTTGAGCTCTACCTGCCCCACGGGGATGTTTCGAAACGTGGAGAGCAGGATGTAAATGAGCTGCTGGTGTGCGTTGACTGCGAAAAATGCCGCAAGCAGCACGATGTAAAGAAAGTTGCCCATCATAGGAACGCTCAAATTGCTCTGCGCGTCGAGCACGTTTACCATGCCAAAGCCCATCTGCATGTCGATGGCCTGACCGGCCGTCTGCGTGAGCGAGAAGAAGAGCGTCGTCACATACCCGAGCACCAGCCCGAACAAAAGCTCCTTTATGCAAAGCAACATGTACTCCAAAATCCCTCGGTAGCTAAGCACCGGAATGGTTTCCCAAGTGGAGTACAAAAGCGCCGTAAGCGCAATGCAGAGCGATATTTTTACAAGGTTCGGCAAATTTTTCCGCCCGAAAATGGGCGAGGAAATCACCAGCGCGCCCACGCGCAAAAGCGCGAGCATAAAATAGTCCGCATGGTTTGCGATGGCGTAAACAAGCGCTTCCATGCCTTAGTGGATCGACTGCACATAGTCGAAAATACGATAGGTAAAATCCGACAGGTTGGTGAGGATAAACCCGCCGAATACGATGATCGCCACAAAAATGGCGATGATCTTTGGCACGAACGAAAGCGTCTGCTCGTTGATCTGCGTGGTGGCCTGAAAAATGGAGATGATGATACCCACCACCATGCCGACGATGAGCATGGGAGCTGATACCACCATCACCGTGGTGATGGCATCCTGCAGAACCTTGACGATTTCGGACTGGCTCATGCGCGTACCCTTTCTTATCCCGTCAGTTAAAGCTCGTGATGAGCGTTTTTACCGTGAGCGTCCATCCATCCACCATCACAAAAAGCAAAAGCTTAAACGGCAGCGATATAACGGTTGGCGGAAGCATCATCATACCCATGGCCATGAGCGTGCTTGCCACCACCATGTCGATAACGATAAACGGAATGTACAGGAAAAAGCCGATTTCAAAACCGTGCTTGATTTCGCTTGTGATAAACGCCGGTATGAGCGTGCTGTTTTTGATTTCGTCGAGGTTTTCGACCGACTCACCCTGCCCCGCCGCACTCATAAAAAATTTCAAATCGCTTTCATAGGTTTGGGCAAGCATGAACTTTCTTATGGGCTTCATCGCCGTTTCCGCCGCCTGCTCCTGCGTAATGTGGCCGTTCACATACGGCTCGTAAGCCGTTTCCTTGATGGTGTTGATGGTTGGCGTCATGATAAAAAGGGTAACGAACAGCGCAAGCCCGATGAGCACTTGGTTGGGCGGCATCTGCTGAAGGCCAAGGCCGTTTCTTACAAGCGACAGCACAATGATGATGCGTGTGAAGCTTGTGAGCATGATGAGGATGGAAGGCAAAAGCGTGAGCACCGTGAGCATGATGAGAATTTCCACGCTCTTGCTGCGGTCACCCAAAATGCCTCCGAAAAGGCCGTCTTCTTCCTGCGCGGCGGCGGTCTCGGATTCGTCGCTTGCAGAGGCATTGTTGGCAAGCACCGAGCAGCCCGCGAGCATCAGCACCGTCAAAACCGCAAGCAGCACCACCAATGTGCGCTTAACCGTTCGTTTGCTTTTTTCCACAATGAGCTTTGCGCGAAGTTCGTTCATCATGCGTCGCCCTTTGTATCGTCTAGAAAAGAGTTGTCTTCCCCGATGGAGTCATTGAGGATCTCCCGAAATTCCGGCTTGCGGCCTTCCGCGCCGTAGCGCGCGCTCCTTCGCTGCTGGATTTGCGCAAGAAGCGCGTCAATCTCCTCTTCCTGTGCGTCTTTTTTCGCTTGCTTCACGCGGGGGGTGAAAAGGGAAAAGCCGCCTTTTTTTCCGCCTCCGAACAAACCCATTGCCTCAAACATCCCCTTTGCGTCCCGCTGCGGCGCTTCCTCCTCGGCAAGCTCGCCGAGCTCATCGCGGCCAAGCACCGCAATGAGCTGCACGTTTTGCGCCGTTACGCCCAGCAGGTAATACTTGTTTTGGGTTTCCAAAAGCACCACACTTTTGTCCTTGGCGAGCATCACCCGCTCCTTTACGCGCATGCTGGCGGTTTTTGTAAGGCCGCCGCTCTTTGCCGCGATGAAGCGCGTTGCGTAGTAGGTCAGAAGCAGCACCGCCAGAAGCACAACGAGGAGCCCCAAGGTGCCGCCGAGATTATCCTGAAGCACAAGCGCCATTTTCACAGGCGTGCCGGGCGATGCGTAAAAATTCAAACCGATGCCCTCCGATAACAGAAAATGCCCCGGCGGCTATCCTGCGGCGCCGGTCGCGCAAAGGTACGCCAGCCAAAGCATTGTCGTTTGACCGTTTTATGCTTTCTCACATTTGCATGTTCATGACTTCTTTGTACGCATCCACAACCTTGTTGCGTACCTGCACGGCGAGGTTGAGCGTAAGCTCCGCCTTTTGCGCCTCGATGAGCGAGGTGTGAATGTCCGTGCTTTGGCCGCTCAAAAGCTGGAGCGTACCGGTTTGGTTTGCATCGACGGTTTCATCCACCTGATCAAGTGCGCTCTTCAAAAGCTCCGAAAAACTTGTGCCGGTGTTCTCCGTCGTTGCGGAGGACGTGGCGTTAAGAGCATTGAGCAGCGAGCCTACGCCGCTTACGGAATCAATCGACATAAAAGCGCCTCCTTAAAAAATCTTGCTATTTGCCAATCTCGAGCGCTTTGAGCATCATGCCCTTCATAGAATTGAGCGCTGTTACATTCGCCTCGTAGGCGCGCGTAGCCGCCATCATATCTACAAGCTCTGTCACTTCGTCCACATTGGGGTAGCGTACATAACCGTTTTCATCGGCATCCGGGTTGTCGGGGTCGTACTCAATCTTAAAGTCGGACTGGTCGGTTTCGATGCTCGAAACCACCACGCCGCCGCCCGTAACGCCCATGGCCGAATTGAGGTAGCTTGAAAAGCTCGCTTTCTTTTCGGATAGCACAGCCATCTGCCGCCGGTAGGGATCGCCGCTTTCGGTGCGGGTGGTATTTGTGTTGGCGAGGTTTTGGCTGATCACATCCATACGCATGCGCTGCGCGGTGAGCGCCGATCCGCTGATGTTAAACGCGTTCAAAAAACTCATGTTCGTTACCTGCCTTCCGTAATCGCAAGACGGAGCATGGAAAACTCGCTGTTGAGCTTCTCCACGAGCGTGTTGTAGTAGATTGTGTTTTTGGCAAGCTCCACGTTTTCATAGTCGATGTCCACGTTGTTGCCGTCCATTTTCATGCTGGTATCGTTGTTTTCCACAACGACGGGCATAACGCTGTCAGCCGAGGCCGAAAAACTAATGTGCCCGTCTCGCGTTTGTTTGTTGGCCATGCCGTCTTGCTCAAGCGCGGCGGAAAAAACATCCTCAAACTCGACACTCGAGCTTTTGAAATTGGGCGTATCGGCATTGGCGATGTTGTTGGAGATCACCTGGTTGCGAAGCCACGCCGCATCAAGCCCTTTTTCGAGGTATTTTGTAGAAGCAAAAATGTTCTTGATCATGGTTTTGCTTTCCTCATTCGCCTCAGGCGGAGGCGTACGCATCGTAGTAGGAAAGTACCTTTGTTACATAACCTCGAACGGAGGCGCTGATTTTTGTATACTGCGCGGCATCATCCGCATCCAAGATGCCGTACGACGCGACCCGCGAGGGTCCGGTATTGTAAGCCGCAAGCGCAAGGCGTATGTCGCCGAAGCGCTCAAGCTGCTGCTTTAAATATTGCGTGCCCGCAAAAATGTTCTGCTGCGCGTCGAACGAATCCGTAACGCCCAACGACGCCGCCGTACCGGGCATAAGTTGCATAAGCCCTTGCGCTCCCGCGCTCGAAACGGCGTTTTGGTTGTAACTCGATTCCGTTTGAATCACCGCGCGAATCAAATCCGAATCGAGCCCATACGTTTTCGACGCCGCCTCGATGATGGAATCGTATGCGGTGGAATTCGCCACGGAGGCCGTCGCAACCGTAGTATCCGCAGGTGTTGCGCCTTGCGCCTGCGCGAGAAGGCTTGAAAACAACGGTGCACTCAAACCCGCGCGCGACGCGCATTCATCAAGCTTTGCTTGGACTTCACTAAGTTTTTGATAGTAAATACTATTTATGGTGGATATCGCTGTCACCCCCATGGTATTCATTCATTAGTATAACAACAAAAAATGTCAGATTCAACAATATTTTCTCATTTCACCACCTTTCTCCCCCGTATTTTGTGTTGAACTTTGTGGCTTCACACAAGGATTTGTTATTTTTTGTAAGTTTTATTTATAAAAATACGGACGTACGGCATAAGCCGCGCGTCCGTGCGCCTGCTGTTCCAAATTTTCAGCGGTTTATTTTTCGGAGAACTTTTCGTTTTGCCAGCCGTAAATCCCCTGCGCGATACTGCCAAGCGGCAGTTCCTTCTGCACCGCACCAAGGCCCATGGCCACCATGGGCATACCGTAGACCACGCAGGTCTCCTTGTTTTGTCCAATGGTAGAAGCGCCGGTGTTTCGCATGCGCAAAAGCCCGTTTGCACCATCGGCACCCATACCTGTAAGAAGAATGCCGAGCGCCTTATCGCCCGCCGCCTTTGCAACGGATTCAAACAGTACGTCCACCGATGGGCAATGCCCGCTCACCTTGTCGCCTTTACGGCACCGCACGCGGTAGCCGCCCCCGAATTTTTCAACCGTCATATGATACTCGCCGGGCGCTACTAGCGCGCTCCCGGGGCGTACAACATCGCCGTCTTCGGCTTCCTTTACGGCAAGCCGGCAGGAGTTGTTGAGCCTTTCGGCGTAAAGCCTTGTAAAAACCGGCGGCATGTGCTGTACAATCACCATGCCGGGAAGATCGTCGCGCAGCGCGGTAAGAATCTGCGCGGTGGCCTCCGTGCCGCCCGTGGACGCGCCGAGCGCGATGATGTGAGACTCGATGTTGGAGGAAACGGGGCGCGCGCCCTCCTGCCTCTGCGGCGAATTTTTGTGCTGGCCCACTTTGNNCCTTGGCGATGGAGGCGATTTTTATTTTTACGATGAGCTCGGAAATGAAGGTGGCGCGGCTCGCCTCGTTGGTATCCGCAGGCTTGCTTACAAAGTCCACCGCCCCTGCTTGAAGCGCGTCGAACACGATGCCGTTGACGGAACTTACGACAAGCACCGGCAGCGGGTGCTGCGGCATGAGTTTTTTCAAAAATTCGATGCCGTTCATCCGCGGCATTTCTACATCGAGGGTCATAACATCGGGGTTGAGCTCGAGAATTTTATCGCGCGCCTCATAGGGGTCGTTCGCGGTGCCGACCACCTCGATGGCGGCATCCTTGGCGATTTCGTTGGCGATGAAGGTGCGCGCAAACAGAGAATCGTCCACGACGAGAACGCGTACTTTTTTTAGCGGCATAATCCGTTACCAGCCTTTTTCAGTCTTTGTGGTAAATGGAGGGCATCACGTAGGAAAGCTTGGTGGCGCTTCGGTCGAGCGATTCCGACTGGCCCACAATGAGGTAGCCGCCCGGCGCGAGCACGTCGTAAAAGCGGTTTACAAGCTCCACTTTCGTTTTTGCGTCGAAGTAGATCATCACGTTGCGGCAAAAGATCACATGAAACTGCTTTTTGAACGGAAACACCTTCTCCATCAGGTTGAAGGGCCGAAAAAGCACTTCCTGCTTGAGGCTGTCCTTGGCCTGAAGGCGGCCTTCCGGCAGTTTGTTGAAGTGGGTGAGCTTCCACGTTTTGGGAAGCGGCTCCACAGCCTCCGCACCGTAAATACCCGCAGTCGCAAAATTGAGCACCTTTTGGGAAATGTCCGTAGCGAGAATGCGCTTGTCCCAGCGGGAAGCCTCATCACCGAAGAAATCGTTGGTCACCATGGCGAGCGTATAAGCTTCCTCGCCGGTGGAACAGCCGGCGCTCCAAAGCCTAAGATCGTAATCCTTGACGCGCGATTTCAATTCCGGCAGGATACGGTTTCGATAGAACTCAAAATGGTCCCATTCGCGCATAAAAAACGAATAGTTGGTGGTGAGGAAATTGATGATGTTGGTGAATTCCGCGCCCGTAGAATCGGCAAACACGGCGTCAAGGTAGGCGGTATAGCTATCGTACCCATTGCGGACGAGATAGTGGTTGAGCCTTCCTTCGATGAGCACGCGTTTTTTGGTAAGGTTGATGCCGTAATGGTCGCGAAGGTATTCGGTGAGGCGCGTAAAGTCACGGTCGCTGATGCGGATCACGCCGGAGCTTTCCATAGTTTCGTTGCTCACAAAACCCCTACTTTCAAAAAAATGCTATATTTAATTAATCGTTTCTTTTGGCTTTTTCCGTAACACAAAACGCAAATTTACACCATGAAAAATACCGTCTTGCAAGGAGCCGTGTGCTGTTATTGGTTTTCGTTTTTGAAAAGCTGTTTCCGCAAAAAATAGGCGCGGCAGCTTTGCCGCACCCATTTTTATGTGGTTTACGTAGGCCTAGTACTTGCCGAAATCGTTCGCTTCAAGCGAGATGGCCGCGTGTTTTTGCGGTTCGGCCACAGGCCGTTTCGAAGCGTGCCGAGGTTGCACTTCCTGTTCGGAAGCCTTTTGCAACCGGAACCGGCCTGTCATGCTCTTTAAAAGGTCCGCCTGACCGCTGAGCTCTTCGCTCGCCGCAGCAGCCTCCTCGGCGGTAGCGGAATTGGTCTGCACCACTTGGGACATCTGCTCGATTCCCTTGTTGACCTGCGAGATGGCAGTTGCCTGCTCGTTCGACGCGGCAGCGATGCTGCCCATGAGGCTTACCCCCTGCTCCATGCCGCTCACGATGGAGGAAAGCGCCTGTGCGGTTTCGTCTGCAATGATTGTACCCGCCTCGGCCTTCTTGATGGAGGTTTCGATGAGCGCAGAGGTTTCCTTAGCGGCCTTGGCGCTCTTTCCCGCGAGGTTTCTGACTTCTTCAGCCACTACCGCAAAGCCTTTGCCGTGTATTCCTGCCCGCGCGGCTTCCACCGCCGCGTTGAGCGCGAGGATGTTCGTCTGGAAGGCGATGTCGTCGATCAC
>DLFZ01000178.1:5357-5633 GCA_002482435.1 Christensenella sp. UBA7707 | reverse complement strand
CGCGGCAACCGAAATTTCGTTTGCGCGCCCCGCGTCAACGGCGTTTTTGCGCGTTTGTTCGGCAATGCTCGAGATGCTGGCGGTAAGCTCCTCGATGGAGCTTGCCTGCTCGGTGGCACCCTGCGAAATGGCCTGACTACCGTCGGATACCTGCTTGGTGCCGGAGGCAACCTGCTGCGCCGCAAGGTTGATGTCATAAAGCACCGTGCTCAATGATCCGACGATGCGGTTGATGGAAACCTTAAGGGACTCAAAATCCCCTACGAACTGCTCTTC
>DLFZ01000178.1:4843-5311 GCA_002482435.1 Christensenella sp. UBA7707 | reverse complement strand
GCGCGGAGCGTATCGATGGTGGTATTGAGCGCCCGCTTGATGATGGCGTGATCGCCTTCGTATTCACCCTCTACGCGCACGCCGAGGTTTCCGCGCGAAAGCTCGCCCAAAACAACGGTGGCCTCGTTGATGGGGTTGATTACGGCATCGAGCGTTTGGTTGATGCCGCCCACCATATCNNAGATAATAGCCCTTCATGTTTCCGGTATCCGCACGGGTAGAAAGCCTGCCGTGCGTGGCGGCTTCGGACAGCCCTACGATGCCGTTGTACATCTCGTTGAGCGTATCGCGCAGCTTCTGTATGTTTTCGCTGATGAGGCGGAACTCGCCATGCATGCTTGACGGATCCACATTTGCGGCATCCGTCCCCAGGGCAAGGCTTTCGATCTGTGCAGCCGTGAGTTTCAGCGGCCTTACCACCATGCGCGTGAGCGCAAAACCCATCAACACCGCAAGCACGTCACATAC
>DLFZ01000178.1:657-4781 GCA_002482435.1 Christensenella sp. UBA7707 | reverse complement strand
AGAAAGTTCAGCGAATTTTGCACCACTTCTGCCGAGTTTTTGG
Organism: Christensenella sp. UBA7707; assembly: GCA_002482435.1. GTDB lineage: Bacteria > Bacillota > Clostridia > Christensenellales > CAG-138 > UBA7707. The sequence goes on along the minus strand of DLFZ01000178.1, from coordinate 4,738 downwards.
CGTTGTAATCGGTCAGAATTTGATAGCCATTATGCCCTGCCGACTTCGCGTCGATGGCCGCCTGGTTTAAATCCCTGCATTTTTGCATTTCGGCGACAATGGTCGTCAGAAGGCTTGCCTCGTCGCTTTCAAGCAGAGGAGAAATATCCTTTACGATCCCGTCGATTTTTTTATACAGCCCGTTCAGCTCTGTAACCAAAGCAGTAGATTTTTGCGAATCCTCTTCCAAAAGGATATCCCGCACGAGCGAACGCGTGCGCTGATAGTTTTGGGAAATGTCCATCAGGTATGCGATAGGTCTGGTTTCGTTTTGGTAAAGCCCGTCGCTTTTGGTAAGGATTGATCGAAGCGTTGTTATTGACTGGATACCGAGCGCCGTCAGGAGAACGGCGATGAACAGAAAACTTCCCAAAACCTTATACAGCGTTTTGACGCGTCGAAATGCCTTCCACATGCCGTTTCCCTCCTGCTTCTTGCAAAAACTACAGTACGGAAGCGGAAGCAGCGGCCTCCTCTTCGTCGAGCAGCTTATCCACATCTAAAATAAGTTTCACCTTGCCCTCTGCGGAACCGATGCCGCAGATGTAATGATTTTGCGCGGTTGCACCATATTCCGGCGGCGCAACAATCTCCTCGTCGGGAATGCTCAACACCTCCGAAACGCTGTCCACAATAAGCCCGGCGGCAAGGCCTCCCGTCTCCAGCACGATGATGCAGGTGCGCTCATCGTACGCGACGGCGGGCTTTTTGAATTTGAGGCGAATGTCGATGACCGGCACGATTTTACCGCGCAGGTTGATGATGCCTTTCACATGCTTCGGTACATCGGGCAGGCGCGTAATCGGATACATGCCGATGATCTCGCTGATGCAGCGAATCGCGATGGCGAAGGTTTCCTCGCCCACCGGAAACGTGAGATAACGGCCAAGCTGCGTATCTTCCTGCTCACCCAGGCGCTCAAGCTGATTCTGTTCCATGCGAAACCTCCTAAATAAATAAAGGATTGTATGCCGTGTATGAAAACGAGGCGTGCCGCCCGGTTTGCGGAAAACGCCGTTTTTAAAGGAGCATATCCACGATGAGCCCGCGGATGTCATCCGCAATGTTTAAGAGTTTGATGCGGTCGGACTCGTTTTGAAGCACCTCCGCAGCCATCTCGTCAAGCTTTCCGTTGACCTTGCGAATTATCGCATATACCTTGTGCCTGCCGCGTGCGTCAAATTGGCTCAGCTTACAGAAAGCATAGGAGTTGCTGATGGTTTGGCTGATGAGTTCGCTGATCAACTCACGGTATTTCTGAAACTCGGAAAGATCCGCCCTTTTGGTGACCATTTCCCCTTGACGGTAGATCTTCTCCTTCAGCTCGCCAATGTACGCTTCATAATCGGAACGGCCCCGGCTCTGCATTTGCTGTTCAAAGCTATGGGAAAAACCCGTATCCACCCTTTTACGGCCGGATGCGGGCAAAGCGCCGTTTTTTGCGCTCAGCTTTTCGATTTCTCTGACGTCCATGCGCTGCGCTCCTCAGGCGGCCCGTTGCCGGGATGGATGCCCGCCGCCCGTCGGACGGTAAACCGGCAGTCGATAGAAAAGCATCACTCCGCTATGGCGACGGAGGCTGCGCCGCTTTTTGCAACCTGTGCCCACGCACCGCGAAGCTCCTCCAAAAGCCCTACCACCGCCTGAACGGGTTGTGTATCCTTTTTGAGGTTACCTTCGATGATTTGGTCGATCATGAACTCATACAGGCGCAAAAGGTCATGTGCCAGATCGTAGCGGAAATCTAGGCTCGTAATGAGCTCCATGATGATACGCTGCGCCTTTTGAAAGCACGCGTTCGACTTTTCGTAGTTTTGCCCGTCAACGGCGATGCAGCCGAGCTTAAGCTGCTTAATGCAGCCATCGTAGAGCATAACGATAAGCTCGGTCGGGTTCGCCGTAAGAATACCCTGTTGGCGGTAAGCTTCCTGCGGGTTGGGTTTCGCGTACATGATTCAACCCTCCGATTTTAAGTAGAACTGCCAAGCAGCGCGGAAATCCAGCTGGTTTGGCTATTGAGTTTTGTAAGCGCGGTTTCCATGGCGGTAAAGCGCGCGTAATAGCTTTCTTCGTTGTCGCTGAGCCAGTCCTCAAGCTCGCCAAGCTTGTCCTGCGCGGTGGAAAGCGCCTTGCCGTTGCTGTCGAGCGTTTCCGAGGTAACGTAGGACCTGTAGCCGTCCATCGCGTTCGTAAGGCGCGCCATCAAGCCCGACTGCGCGTTTTTGACATTCGGGTCCGAAGCGGAGCTGACGGCGCTGAAAAGGTTTGTGACCTGCTCGGGATTTTTTTCGATGGCGCTTTTGAGCTTATCCTTGTTGAGGGTAATCTTGCCTCCGTCGGTGTACGCGCCCGTTGTAAGGCCGACATCGTATGCGCTTATCCCCGCGCTTTCCACCGCCGTATAGAACGCGCCGCGAAGCGTGGAAAGGAGGCTTGAAAGCTTGCTGTCGTTGCGAAGAAGGCCGCTTTTCGCCTTCTCATCCCACTGCTCGGCCTGTTTTTCGGTGAGCTGGTCGCGTTCCGTGTCGGTGAGAGGCTCAAAGGTGGAATACACCGTTTCGTTAAGCTTGGATTGCAGGCTTGTAATCAGCTCGTTGTACGAATCGATAAAGCCTGAAATTTTATTCACCACCGCGTCCACATCCCGCTCTACGCTGAAGTTGATGGCCGTGTTCTTGCTTTCGGCTTTGAGCGAATAGGTGATACCGTCGATGGTGAAGTTGTTGGTGGACTTTTCCACCCGCACGTTCTCAATGGTCAAAATAGCGTTTTGGCCGGTTTTCGTGCCGTTTTCAATGCCGCTCACGCTGTTTTCGCCAAAAAAATTGCCCGTGTTGTTCAATATGGTGACGGAACTCGACGCACCCGTGGTATTCGAGGTAACGGTAAGGCCCTGCTTTAAGGAGCTGTAGCTCATCTTGACGCCGGCTTTGGTGTTGCTGTTGACGGTGGAAATAACCTCGGACAGCGTGGCGCTGTCGGAGAAGGTAAATTCCTCCCCGTTGATAGAAAAGCTGAGCGTCCGCACGGTGGTGCTCTCGCCGAGCTCTCCATCTTCGCCGACTTCACCGGGAATCTCCTCTTCGTGGAACTCGATGCCGTGAAGCCCACTGAGCTTCGTACTCAGGCCGATATCGTCGCCCATTTTGACCGCCCCGCTTGAAACTGTTGCGGCGGCAGCGAGCTGGTCGATGCTGTTGATGGTATACGAGCCCGCTATGGCGGAGCTTCCCGCACTCACCTTCACTGCGGAGGTATCCGTCGCAAGGGTGGCGTTAAAAATGTTGTAGGCCGCCTTGGTATACATGTTGTCGGACGACAGCGTACTCATATACTTTTCGCGGAAATTTTTAAGCTGGAGGTTGACGGAACGGTAAGCATCCCCCTGCCACTCAAGCTTTGTGATGAGTTTTTGCTGCTTATCGACTTTGAGCTGGTCAATCTCGAGCAAGCTCTTTACGATGCTTTCGGTATCAAGGCCTGATGTAAGGCCGGTAAGCCGAAGCGTTGATGCGTTTACGCCGTTGGTTGCCATGGTGGTTTCCTTTCTGCCCGAAAAGGCGCTCTATCTATTTCGTATGCAATTACCGAAAGTACGGGGATGCGAAAAAAGAGCGCTACACCGCTTCCCGTTGCTATATATATCGTTATTTTTTCAGGAAGCTGAATCGTTAAAAACAAGATAACATGCGTTTTTTAGGAAATTTACCGCAAAAACCATCCGTAAAGCTGCAGCTGTTCGCAAGAAAAGAGGGAGAACGACCGTTTTCGTACATATGCGCCCGAATCCAAGAGCCAGCGTCAACCTATCAATCAAAAAAGTGATCGGCATCACTTTTTTGACAAACTAAGGCGCGGCTCCCGCAGGAGCCGCGCCGAGTTTGGTTTATTTTTCACTTTTCAAGGTTTAATATTTGCCGAAATCGTTCGCGTCGAGGCTGATTTTTTCGCGGGTGCTCTGCGGTTTGGGCGCGGCTGTTGCGGCGGGTTTTCGTACAGTCTTCCCTTTCAGGCTGAAACGGCCGATCATGTTCTTCAAAAG
>DLFZ01000178.1:0-609 GCA_002482435.1 Christensenella sp. UBA7707 | reverse complement strand
GTCTGCACCACCTGCGACATCTGCTCGATTCCCTTGTTCACCTGTGCAATGGCCGTCGCCTGATCGCTCGATGCGGCCGCGATGCCCTCGGTGATGGAGGCGTTCTCCTCCATTCCGCCCACGATCGATGAGAGCGCTCCGGCGGTAAGCTTGGCCATGTTTGCGCCCACCTCCGTTTTGCGGATGGAATCCTCAATAAGCGCTGCTGTTTCTTTCGCCGCATTTGCACTCTTGCCGGCAAGGTTCCTTACTTCCTCGGCCACCACCGCAAATCCCTTGCCATGTACGCCCGCGCGTGCCGCTTCCACCGCCGCGTTGAGCGCGAGGATGTTCGTTTGGAACGCGATGTCGTCGATGGCCTTGATGACCTTGGAGATTCTTGAGGAGGATTCGTTGATCTCTTCCATCGCCCNNGCCTTCGCGCGCGCGGGAAGCAAGCTGCCGCGATTGGTTGGCGTTCAGCGCGTTTTGCCGCGTTTGCTCGGCGATGCTCGCGATGCTCGCGGTAAGTTCCTCGATCGAGCTCGCCTGCTCCGTAGCACCCTGCGAAATGGCCTGGCTGCCGTCCGATACCTGCTTGGTACCGCCCGCAACCTGCTCGGCTGCGGT
>DLFZ01000204.1:4773-5108 GCA_002482435.1 Christensenella sp. UBA7707 | reverse complement strand
CGCTTGCGGACATTATACCATAGGAGAAGAAAAAGTGGAAATGCGCCGCTTTTTCCACATAAGCGCGCGCATGCGTTTACTCCGCCATATCGGCGGCGCATTTATGGTATACTATTCAAAAAGCGTACGTGCGAAAGCGGCGTGGCGTGTTTTGAAACCTTAAGGCTTTTGAGGTTTTGGAGGAATTGAAAAATGAAGCTTGGTGATTACGGCTATGTGCGCGTGGCGGCCGCCGTGCCAAAAATAAAAGTGGGCGACCCTTTTTTTAACGCGGAAGAAATCGCAAATCTCATGGAGCGCGGCGCAGCGGAAGGCGTAAGCGTAATGGTGTTTCC
>DLFZ01000204.1:0-4568 GCA_002482435.1 Christensenella sp. UBA7707 | reverse complement strand
CCCCGGCATGTTTGCGCCAAAGCGACACGCTGTGCCTGTGCGGGCAAACGGTGCCGTTTGACGAAAAGCTTTTGTTCCAAAGCGCGGATCAAAAGCTTTGCGTGGGCGTTGAGATTTGCGAGGACCTTTGGGTTCCTATCCCGCCGAGCGCACACCATGCGCTTTGCGGGGCGAACGTGCTTTTGAACCTTTCCGCGAGCAACGAATCCGTTACCAAGGCGGATTATAGGCGCGACATCGTAAAGCTCCAATCCGCCAAATGCTACGCGGCGTATGNNTTACTGCTCCGCAGGCCAGTGGGAATCCACCACCGACCTTGTGTTCAGCGGTCACAGCATGGTCTCGGAAAACGGCTTTGTGGCACATGAGATGATTTACCCGCAGGAATCCTCCTATGTGTGCGCCGATGTGGACATGGAAAAGCTTATGAACGACAGGCGAAAGTTCAACAGCTTTTTGGGTGGGAGTAAGGTAGAAGCCTGCCGCGTGGCGGAGTTTTCACGCGATGAGGAACCGGATGTTACGCCCGCTTTTTCCGTGAACGCATACCCGTTCGTGCCAAGAAAGCCGCAGGAAAAAGACGCGCGCTGCCAAGAGATTTTCAGGCTCCAATCTGTGGGGCTTGCCGAGCGGATGCGAAAAGTTGGCATCCAAAAGGCGGTCATCGGCGTTTCGGGCGGGCTTGATTCCACACTTGCGCTGCTTGTGGCGGCGGATGCACTCAAAAGCCTTGGGATTCCGACACAAAACCTTGTGGCTGTTACCATGCCCGGCCCCGGCACCACGGGGCGCACCAAGGAAAACGCGCTCACGCTCATGCGCGAACTGGGCGCGTCCATGCGCGAGNNCGAGATCAACATTGAAAAAGCCTGCCTACAGCATTTTTCGGACATCGGCCACGACCCAAACAACCACGACGTTACCTACGAAAATACGCAGGCACGCGAGCGCACGCAGATTTTAATGGACATCGCAAACCAAACAAACGGACTTGTTGTGGGCACGGGCGACCTGTCGGAGCTTGCGCTTGGCTGGTGCACCTACAACGGCGACCACATGAGCCATTACGCCGTCAATGCGGGCGTACCAAAGACGCTTGTACGGCATTTGGTAAATTGGTATGCGGAAACGACAGACAACAAAAAAACGGCGGCGGCGCTTTTTGACGTGCTCGACACGCCCGTGAGCCCCGAGCTTTTGCCGGCGGACAAAAACGGAAACATCGCGCAGAAAACCGAAGACGCCATCGGCCCTTACGAGCTTCACGACTTTTTCCTTTACAACATGGTGCGAAACGGCTTTTCACCAAGGAAAATTTTACTGCTTGCCTCCCTTGCGTTTTCCGAAAAATACGAGCGCGCGGAAATTTACAAGTGGCTCACACTTTTTTACAAGCGGTTTTTTGCTCAGCAGTTCAAACGCTCCTGCCTGCCCGACGGAGTAAAGATCGGCTCCGTGTGCCTTTCCCCGCGTGGGGACTGGCGCATGCCCTCGGACGCGTCGCGCGAGCTTTGGCTTACGGAGCTTGCGGAGGCGAAAGAGCAAGCATAGCGCGCCGCAAGCCCATTAAATGGCACTTTATTTTTCAAACCCGATGATGGAAATGAGTGGCTGAGACTGTTTCACCAAGTTAACCGCAGTGAGCAAGGTTTCAAGCGTAAAGTCGGGCGAATCTGAAAGAAGGGAGGAGTAGGTGCCGTCGTCGTATAAATACAGCGGGCAGTTTTGGATTTCGGCAATCGTTTTATCCGAAAGCTTCATGACGTATGCCCCGAGCAGCCCGCCTTCCTCGTCGTAGGTGATCCACGCGTCTTCTCCGTCCGGCGCGGGCTGCGCCCACCCGTAGGAAACGGCATACGCTTCAACATCGACGCTCAGACGGGAGTAGGTTTCACGATAGACGACCGCCCTTTCGTTTTGCTCATAGAAAAGTTCAATACCCGCTATGTTCTCCACGGAGAAATCCCTTTTTATGACCTGATAGGGCTCCTGCTCCGTACCCGCAACGGCAGGGGTGAGATGCGCCGAAATGTGGATTTGCTTGAGCGTATAATCCCCCAGCCGATCCGGCACGGAAACCAGCGGATACAGCCTTTGCGCTTCGGCAAGCGAGGAAAAGTATTCGCCATCCTTCCCCGCTACGCTTGTGGTTCCACCCTGAATGGGAAGAATAACGTATTCGTCATAGGCGAGCTGCGCTTTAACGGCCGCCATGTATTTGTACTGTTCTCCATAGGTCATCTGCTCAAAGTTTCCTTCGGGCCAAACGATGTCCGTGGTTTTTACCGCGGCGGTTTTTTCCCGCGCGGCCTCCATAAGCTTTGCGGAGGAGCTTTTTAAAACCTCCGCCAGCGCTGCGGAAAGCTTCGTAATTTCATCAACGTCCAAGCCCTCTATGGTGTCCGACGGGCGGTGGATCGTGCTCATTAGGGCATCCATGCTTTGACCAAGGTTTACGGAGCCGCAAAAGGAAAAGCTCTGGTGGTCGCTCTCCATGCTTTCCTGCGATGCGACGGCGTTTGTAGAACCGTTATCCGCAAGAAGGCTTGCAAGCGAGCTCGCCAGCGGGCCGGAGGCGTTCAGCGTGGTAACAAGCACAGGCCCGCCATTTTTTAAGCCAACGCAGTCAAGGTTGATGTAGCAAAGCTCCTCGTAGCGGTTTTTCAGTTCCTCCGCGGCGGCGGCGCTGCCAAGGCAGCCCACTTCCTCGGCATTCCAAAACGCAAATACAACGTCCACCTCCGGCTGCGCGCCGCGTAGCTCAGAAATCACGTTTAAAACAGCGGCCACGCCGGAGGCGTTATCCGCCGCGCCGCGGTAAATCGTGGAGCCTACGGTTCCCATATGGTCATAATGCGCGCCCAGCACCACGGCGCGGGTTCTATCCTTTCCCGGCAGCACGCCCATTACGTTTTGCAAAGTAACCGCCTGCTCCGTGGCGGCATACGAAAACTCGACCGGCTGCCCCACGTTTTGCTCTACGGTGTTCATGGCCTCCTCGCTAAGGCCGAGCGTTATGTCCTCCAACGGCGAAGCGCCCGTAAACACGGGGCCGTTTCCGCTGCGAAAATCGGATTGCTTTAAAGTAAGCGCCACGCCGCCTTCCGTTCGAATGGAAAAGCTCTTTTCCTTGCCGCTGCCGGTCGCCCGCTGTATGGCGCCTTTGATGGTAACCGAGGGCAGGAGAAAATACGTGTAGTCCACACCCTCGTTGAGTACGACTTCCCCTTGATCGGCGGAAATAACAAGCCGCGCCCCGCTTGGAACGGGCAAAGTCTCGGTGAAAGGCACGACATAACCGACGGCGTACGGCTCCATTCCCGCCGCCTCAAGCTTTTCGGCAAGAAACGCGGCGGTTTTTCCCGCTCCTTGGGCAACGCAAAGCCTGCCGGAAAGCTCGTCCGACGTTAAAACCTCCAAATCCGCGGCAACGCCGCCGCCCGCAGCGGCGCACGAGCAAACAACAAGCGCCAGCGCAATGCAGACGCCGTAAAATAACAACTTCTTCATTTCTTCAAACCTCATTAAATTCAGAGTTATAAAGCGTTCAGGGGGCATTGCCAAAGCCCCCTGATGCGCATCGTGGGTTTATGACTAATTTATTTGCCGCAAATCCAAGATCCCCAATAGGTGTATGCGTCAGTGACGGATTCGTAGGCGCAGAGGGTGCAATGTACGGTTGTTACAACCTGATATAGAGTGCGCCAGTCAGTTACACCAACCCCTCCGTGGATGCAGCTTCTTATTTGCGTATCAATTTGAGTCGTTGTTGTGTTGTAAACAAGTCTGCCTAATTGGTCTCCCTGCTGGCAATGCACTACAGCATAAGGCGTGACCTCGTGGGATAAGCCGTCAGCCTGTGCGGCAGCCGGTGCCGCACACAAGCTAAAGCAAATTGAAAACGTCAAAATGAGAAAAGCGATTTTTTTCATAAAAGGCTCCCTTCAAGTTGGCCGGTAAAGTTTTACGGCAAATTGAACTCGTGCAATTTCATTGGCAAAGCATCCCCGCGTTTCACGAATGGTTCACCAAATTTCTTCTTCTAAACATAATAACGGCTGAGAGAGGTGAAAAATGACGAAAATTTTCAAAAGGTGTTAAAAAATTATCATAATCGGCTTTTCGGCTTTACGAAACCTTTATAACCGGCAGGCTTTTTCTCCGTGAAATATAAGTAAAACGGCACCTGTCCGCTAAAAAAGCGTTCGGGCGCCGTTTTGAAAAGGAGAAAATAAAAAGTCCGTTTTCCGCCGAAAAGTTCAGTTCTGCAAACCGTCTACGATGTCAAATTCCACCTCGGGGAGCCTTCGTTGCAGGCGCGTGGTAATGTTTTCGCCGTTGCTGCGGTTGCGCTCGGAGGCCGCGCCCATTACGATGAGGGACACGCCGTTTTCCTTTGCGTAGCCGACAAGTGCATCGTCCACATCGTCCGCACGAAGAAGGTTCAGCTCTGCGCCCGCAACCTGCGCCGCGGTAAACAGATACTCAATGGCGTCCGCCTCGTAGGGGGAACCTAAAAAATTGTGGCCGGTCTCAACGCAGTGGACCACGTGAATGGGGATGTCTCC
>DLFZ01000005.1 GCA_002482435.1 Christensenella sp. UBA7707 | reverse complement strand
CTGGTCAAGGCCGGTATTCATAAAGTTTAGAGAGAAGCTGACGAGTGCGATCACGAGGATGACGGGGAAATAGGCCCACCACGCGCCGCTTAAGGGCGCTGCGTACGCCGTGGCCCAGTACATCATCAGACCGAGTGTAGGGATTTCGGTAGTCCTTGGGCCAAGGCCAAGCATAGAAAGCTGCGCTTCTGCAAGGATGGCCGAGGAGATTTGTAAAATGAGTGCCATCACCACATAAGATGCGATGTACGGCAAAATATCGGTAAGAATGATGCGCAGCAAACTGTGCCCGCTGAGCTTGCTCAGGTTCACGTGGTCGCGGTTACGCAACGACACCACCTGTGCCCGCACAGCCCTTGCCGTCCAAAACCACGCCGTAAGGCCGATAACAATGGCGACGGTTGTCGCGCCGCGCTTATCCTGCCCCAAGGCAAAGGAAATAAGAATGAGCAGCACAATCGTTGGAATTACCGTAAAGAGGTTGGTGAAGAACATGATAATATCGTCCACCACACCCCCTACATAGCCCGCAAGCAAGCCGAGCGCGAGTCCGATGAAAGTTGCGATGACGCCTGCAATCAGGCCGATGAGTAGAGACGTGCCGCAGGCAGATACAAGCTCCGTGAACATATCGCGCCCGAAATTATCCGTGCCGAGCAGGAGGAGCTTTACATTTGCCACCTCGTTGAGATTGACATAGTCGGTATCCTTGACATCCTTTACCTGTTCAAGCTCGCCCGTCTCCTCGTTTTTTTGCATCACAACGAGATCTTCGCCGGAAAGAAGGCTGGTAAGCGTATTGTCAAGGCGGTTATAATACTTGCGCTTGGCGGAGGTCATCCCCTGAAATTTCAGAGTACCGTCAAAGTTGTTGAACCAAAGCTCGAGCAGCGTACCGGTGTCGCTGATGTCGATTTCCTCTTCCGGAATGCCAAAGGCCACAAGCCACGCCTTCATTTCGGTTTTGTCTTCCTCGCTCAGCTTGCTTGCAAGGCGCTTTTCAGCCGCATCCTCAAGCTTCAGGGTATATTTGTCGCGTGTGTCGATGGTATCCACCACCGAAACATAGGTGCCCGGCTTCAAAAACGAGCCAAGGCCAACCATCTGCAACGGGTCCGCTGTGACGATGAGCGGATAGATGACAATCGTCAGCAGCAAAACGAAGAAAATTACAAAGCCAACCATAAATTTGGGGGACTTGAAAACTTGACGAAATGTGTTTTTCATAGCACTCCCCCCTATTCCGCCTGCGCAGCTTTAACGCGCGGGTCTATAAAACCATACAGAATTTCTATTGCAAAGGTTGCGACGAGCACCATAATGGTGATGATTAGAGTCGTTGCCGAAACCAGCGGATAATCCGCGCCAGTAATGGCACCTAGAATGGTAGAGCCTAGCCCCGGGTAGTTAAATACGATTTCCGCAACCAAAGCGCCGCCGATCATCGTACCGATGGAAAGCGCAAGGCCAGTAATCTGCGGGAGCATGGCGTTGCGAAATACATAGAGAACGATTTTTTTGTCNNTTTAATGCCCAGAAAACGGCTGTATTTTACGTAATCCGCGTTCAGTTCGTAGATGGACATGGAGCGCATGCCAATCGCTTGACCGCCGATTGCGATGATGACGATGGACCAAAATGGAAGTTGATAGTGTTCGATAACGGACTTAACGAACCTCATCGAAAATTCAGGAAGTAAATCAAACCCGTATCCGCCTCCGATGGGGGCGATTTTTAGCTTCATTGCAAAAATGACAAGTAGGATGATCGCCATACCAAATGCCGGCATGCTGTTTGCAAACAGGGCAACCGGCAAAAGCACCTTATCGAAGCCCTTGCGCACATAAGCGGCAAGCGCGCCCAAAATATTGCCGATAAACCATCCAACGATAATTGCGGGGAACTGGAGCGCAACGGTCCACCACAAAGAGGAACCGATTACATCTAGCACGGTGCGGGGATATTGGCTGAAGGATACACCAAGATCCCCTTGAAAGAGGTTTTGCACGTATTTAATAAACTGTATATGCATGGGCTGATCGATGCCGAACAAGCGCGCATAGTTTTCGTACACATACTGCAAAGAAGTTTGGCTGCTTGAACTGCTCGCGATGCGCGCGGCAATTCTGGCGATTGGATCATTCGGCATCAAGCGCGGTAAAATGAAGTTGATCACAAATGCGCACACAAGCGTAATGAGAAACCAAATAATTTTTTTGCGGAAATATCGACTATACCCTTTCATGTTTGCACCTCCAGCCTTGCGTAACAGAAACAGCCATGCTTCAAGATGGCTCAAAACATGGCTGTTTCCTACTCATCTAGAAATTACGGATTGACAAGCTCCACATGGTAGAGGCCAGCAATGCCGTAGCCGTTGATCATGACCAGCGGCGGGATGTTCAGGCCGTCGCCCTGCTCGGGGAAGCTGGTCCACACGGACTCGTTCACAGCGTGGAACTGATCCGGGCGGTACATCAGGCCGAAGGAGGGTACGTCGGTGAGGTAAATTTCGTTGATCCTGGTATAGAGTTCTTTGAGCTGTTCGGGGTCAGTCACGGTCGGGATCTGCTTGATGATGGCGTCAGCCTCTTCGTTGACATAGCCGCCGAAGTTACCGGTGCCGTTGGTTTCAAGCGTGGTGAACTCGCTGCTCATGAACTTACGGATGCGCGACCAAGGCTGGGTCGGGCCGGCGGAATCGTTCCACATCATGAAGATGTCATAATCGGTTTGGCCGGTCTTGAAGACGGTGGGCAGGAACACATCCGCCTCGGGGAAGTTGGTGGTGATGTTGATGCCGATGTTCTGACCCGCAGCGGCCAGAATTTCCATTGCAGCTTGCCAGTCGGTCCAGCCGTTCGGGCAGCAGGCGTTGTACTCAAGGTTCTGGCCATCGATGTCACGATAACCGTCGCCGTTGGTATCCACGATGCCGGCTTCATCGAGCAGTTTCTTGGCGCCTTCGATGTCGTTACCGGCCCACTGGAGGGATTTCAGCCTATCGTGATCAAGCAGAGCCTGCTCACCATCGGTAGGAATCATCATGGAGCGCGGAACCTGTGTAAAGGTCGGGCTCTGGTTGGTCATGGCGTTTGCGATGATGGCATCGTAATCTACCGCCATGGCAATGGCCTTGCGGACAGCTACGTTGTCAAGTCCCGGAGATTTCAGGTTATACCAAGCGGTCGGGATAGAAGCGCATACGCCGTACGGAGCTTCGTCCATGTAGGTAGAAATGGGAAGGCCCTGGGTGAGCCAGAGGTCCTGAATGTTGGCGATAAAGCCTTGGCAAACATCGACCTCGCCGGCGGCAAACGCTACCTGCGCAGCGTTGTTATCGGCATAAATGATGTGCGCAAGGTACTTGGGAACCGCGAGCTGACCCCACATAGAGGCATCCTGTCCCCAATAATTGTCGTCACGCACGAGCACAAGCTTCTGGTCGTCCGAATACATGACCTTGTACGGACCGGAGCCAATAACATCGTCGCAAGCCGCGTTCTTGAACGCATCCGCATCGCCGTTGGCGGTCGCTTCAACGCCCTCAAAGTAAGCCTTCTGTGTTACGTATACTTTTCCGATGTACTCCACAAGCATCAACGGATTCACGGGTTTGCCTTCTTCGTTGAGCTTGGCATAGATGACAACAGTGGAAGGATCCACAGCTTCGATCTTTTCAATGTAATCCTTGTATTCGTTGCCGGTGTTGGAAGCATACTTGAGATGCGTCGCATAGGTGTAGGCAACATCTTCCGCAGTTACGGGAGTACCGTCGCTCCACTTCGCGGCAGCTTTGATCTTCACGGTCATCTGGGTCAGATCCGCATTCCATACATAGTCGCCGTCGGCAAGCAGCGGATACATTTTGCCATCGAGCATGTTATACATGTACAGCGTTTCATGAAGCGTGATACGGGAAGACGAGGCCTGTGAAATAGCCATGGAGTTGTTCGGATCGGGGTTATACGGGCTCCAGCTCTTCACACGTCCCCACTGAAGACCAGCGAAGTAAAGGGTTTCGTTGCGGGGGAGTTCGAACGGCGCTTCGGTCTGCACGGGCGCCTCGGTTGCAGGTGCATTGGTAGCGGGTGCAGCGGTCGGTTCATTTTCCACTGCAGGCGTGGGGACGCAGGCAATCAGCGTTCCCAGAGCCATGGCCACGACAAGCACGAGTGCCAAGAATTTCCAAGAGCTTGTTTTCATGACTTTTCCTCCTGTTTGATGTTTTATCGTTATGGCCGCCCCCGCGGCCCATAGCGCAAAGGAACAAGGGAAAGACGAGAAACTTTATGTTTGATATGCGGGAATCATTCAGAGCTGCTTTACGGTTTCCCCTTCGAGCACCGTGCCCGGAATCAGCACATGCTGCGGAATGGAGCCCTTGGGGAACTTCATTGCCTGCACGAGAAGACGCGCGGCGGTTATACCAAGCCGGTCGGTGTCCTGTTTGAGGGTGGTCAGCCGCGGGCGGAAGACCTGTGAAAGGTAAATGCCGTCGTACCCCACAACGCTGATGTCCTCCGGTATCTTGAGGCCGTGCGCTTCAATTTCGTTCATACCGCCGATGAACGCGAAATCGTCGGGGTAAAAAATACAACTTGGCCGATCCGCAAGGCGCAAAAGCTCGCGCGTAGCGGCGGCAGTCGATGGGGGTTCGTGGAATATCGCTTCTTTTATATAACCATCCGGAATGGCGATGTTGAGCTCCTCGCAGGTTTTATAAAAACTCGCCAGCCTGTACTTTGTAACGGAAGATATCTGCTGGCCCGTGATAAAGGCAATTTTACGGTGCCCCTTGCTGTATACATAGTGCACCAAATCGCGCATGCTTTGCACATTGTCGGAAAGCACGGCGCTGCGGCAGTTGTAAACATGGTCAATGGTCACAAGCGGAATATCGCTGTTCATAAGTTCCATCACCAGCGGGTCGGAAAAATCCACACCCATCACCAATACACCGTCGCAGTTGCGGTAATGGCAATGCTCCAAATAGCTCATGGTGGTACCGCCGATGTTGCGCGTGATGAACGTAACATCGTAACCGTTCGCTTCTGCCTCGCATTGGAAGCTGTTGATGACCTGCGCGAAAAACTCGTGAACGTGCCCGCCGATGAGGCTGCCATGCTTGCCGCCTTCGGCCAACAGGATGCCGATGTTATAAGAGCGGTTGGTTTTCAGAGCGCGTGCGGCTGCATTGGGGAAATAACCCATTTCTTTGGCAGTTTCGCGGATGCGCTTTGCGGTTTCAACACCGATGTCGGATGCGTTGTTGAGCGCTTTGCTTACCGAAGCGACCGAAACGCCGCAAGCCTCCGCAATTTGTTTAATGGTTGCCATGAAAACATCCCCGATTGCATCTTAAAATACGGCCCGCGCCGAAAAAACGCGCGAAATACGTTCCGCAAAAAACCGAAGTTTACCGTGATTCTACCTTGTTTTTGTTCCTAAAATTTTTCTTGCCGAATGGAATGAATGGTTGGATCGGCCCAGTGGCCGCACAAATGATGTTGACTTAATCGTTTTCGTTTCTTTGCCCTTATTATATTTTCGTGAGCGCCATCTGTCAAGCGCGAGAGGAACATTTTTTTGGTGTTTTTTGCCCACGCAAGCTCGCATGGTGAAGCAACGATGCCGGAAATCTCTTTGTTTCTCTATGTTTTCTTTCTTTTCGTCATGATGCCGCAGGCAATTTCTTTTTCTGCACCGCCTCTTCTTTTCGCCCTCTGTCCATTGCCGCCCGTTGACAACCGGCGCATCCGAGCTTAGTATAAAGGTAACGTTTTCGTAACTTCTCAGCGCAGATTCGCAAAAAATGGAATGCAGGATTTTTGCAACAATTGATTCGTATACTTTCATTGTTTAGCAAATACACTCATTGTTTTCTGTTTCCAAAATTATTTTTTGCAGCCCACTCAAAATTTGTATGCACCGCTTGCTCATGTGCGCGCCTTTTGGCGCAAAAAACACGCCACGCATATTACACCCGTTTTTACGAAAACGAGTGAGCAACAGGAGGCTTCCTACTATATGTTACAGCAAACGCTTAGCGGCGCATGGACTTTGCGTCAAAATGGAACCGCACAGAGCATTCCGGCTTCGGTTCCGGGTTCGGTCTATGCGGATCTAATGGCCGCAGGCAGCATGGAGGATCCTTTTTGGCGCGACAACGAAATGGCCGCCCTCAAGCTGATGGAAAACGATTTTACCTACACGCGGCAGTTTCCTGTTTCCAAGGCGCTTCTTTCGTGCGCGCGTGTGCTTCTTCGCTGCGACGGGCTTGACACGCTTGCCTCTGTAAGCGTAAACGGTGCACCTGTCGGCAAGGCCGACAACATGCACCGCATTTGGGAATGGGATGTAAAGCATTTGCTGCACGAAGGCGAAAACGCGATTTGCATCGAGTTTTCCTCCCCCACGCGTTATATTCAGGCGGCCTACCGCGAAAACCGCGCCGACGGCACCTCTGACGCCATGGAAGGGTTTCCCCTTTTGCGAAAGGCACACTGCATGTTTGGTTGGGACTGGGGCCCGCGCCTGCCGGACATGGGCATTTGGCGTGACATTTCGCTTGTTGGCGTGGAAAACGCACGCATCCTTGGCGTACACATCCGCCAATTCCACGAAAACGGCGCGGTGCGCCTAAGGGTACATTCGGCGGTGGAGCAGCAAGCGGAAGCGCCGTTTGAGCTTCGCGTCACCGTTGCTGCGCCAAACGGCGAAACGTGGCAGGCGGCAGGCAAAGACGCGGAAGTTCTAATAGAAAGCCCTGAACTTTGGTGGCCAAACGGCCTTGGCGAACACCCGCTTTACAGCGTGCGTGCAGAGCTTTTTGAAGGCGGTGTGCTCCGCGATACATGGGAACGCCGCATCGGCCTTCGCACGCTTATCATCCATACTGAAAAGGATGAGTGGGGCGAAAGCTTCTGCCACAGGGTGAACGGCGTGGATGTATTTGCCATGGGAGCGGATTACATCCCCGAAGACAACATCCTTGCGCGCGTCAACCCCGAGCGTACGCGCGTACTGCTTTCGGATGCGGCCGCCGCAAACTTCAATACCATCCGCGTATGGGGCGGCGGGTATTATCCGGATGACTTCTTCTATGATATTTGTGATGAGCTTGGGCTTCTCGTATGGCAGGATTTTATGTTCGCCTGCGCGGTGTACAACCTTACGGAGCAGTTTGAAGAAAGCATCCGCACGGAGGTTACCGACAACGTACGCCGCTTACGCCACCATGCCTCGCTTGCGCTTTGGTGCGGCAACAACGAAATGGAGCAGTTCGTTGCCGAAGGGCTTTGGGTATCCTCCCCGCGCCAGAAGGCGGACTACATCAAGATGTACGAATACATCTTCCCCGGTATATTGAAGAATGAGGATCCCGATACCTTCTATTGGCCGGCAAGCCCTTCCTCCGGCGGCAGTTTTGATGAGCCCAATGCACCCAACCGCGGTGACGTGCATTACTGGCAGGTATGGCACGGTGGACTTCCGTTTACCGACTACCGCAATTTCCTGTTCCGCTATGTTTCGGAGTTCGGCTTTCAATCTTTCCCCTGCATGAAAACCATAGAGTCCTTCACGCTTCCCGAGGACCGCAACGTGTTTTCCTACGTTATGGAAAAGCACCAGCGCAACGCCTCCGCCAACGGGAAAATCGTAGGGTACTTGGCGCAGATGTACCTTTATCCGTGCGACCTCGACACGCTAAGTTACGCCTCGCAGCTTTTACAGGCGCAGGCTATGCAGTACGGTGTGGAGCATTGGCGCCGCAACCGCGGCCGCTGCATGGGTGCGGTCATCTGGCAGCTCAACGACTGTTGGCCGGTAGCAAGCTGGTCGTCCATCGATTACTATGGCCGCTGGAAGGCGCTTCACTATTACGCAAAGCGTTTCTTTGCGCCGGTGCTTCTCTCCTGCCATGAGGAGGGCGTTCTCTCGCAAAACACCAACCTCAACGCGGAGCCGTTCGCCCTCAAAAAGAGCGCGCGGCTCAACGTGAGCAACGAAACGGCCGCCGCGTTTGAAGGGCAGGTGCTTTGGTCACTCCGCCGTGCGGACGCAAGCGTGATTCACGTAGGCTCTTTTGCGGTTTCCGTTCCCGCGTTTGGCGCCGTATGGCTTGATGAGCAGGATTTTTCCTCTGAAGATACCTACGGCTGCTACTATAGCTACGCGCTTGCGCAAAACGGCTTGGTGTTGAGCTCCGCAAGCGTGTTGTTCTGCCCGCCCAAGCACTTCCGCTTCCTCGACCCGAAGCTTGAAGCATTTGTCAAAAACGGCGAGATCGTGGTGAAAGCGCATGCCTACGCCCGCTCCGTGGAGCTTGTGTGCGAGGGCGACGCGATTCTTGAAGACAACTTTTTTGACATGGACGCTGGAGAGCGCCGTATCCGCATTGTGCGCGGCGAATCCGGCAAGGTCACCGCACGAAGCGTGTACGATATACGTTAAACGGCTTTTCATGTTTTTTGTCATACGAAATCGAGGGTTTGCAGCCTACTAAAGCAGACTGCAAACCCTCGATTTGCTTTATGAAATTTCGTGCGGTCGTTTTATCGGCCGATGCAAGCTTTATTTTTCCACGGGGTTCAAAAGAAAATCGTCCACCGTTCCCCAGCCGCCGCCCGCGCACTTCATGTACACGCCTACGGTAATTTCCCCGCTTGTGCAGGGGATAGACTCAATTACGGGCTGCACCCAGTTGACCCAGCCGTTTACCGCAAAGCTTTGCGTATAGGTTACACCGTCCGAAACGGCATAAATGTACAGTTCGGCGTTGTCGCCCACATCGCCGCCCTGCGCCTGGATGGAGAAACGGTATTCACCTGCCTTGAGGCCCTTTACCGTCTGTTCGGCCTTCCATTCCACCGCGTCCGCATTCCAGAAGTGCAGCGACATCGTGCCGGTATGCGCATCCGTTTTTTTGTTTTGAAAATCCGTCTGCACGCCGGAGGCGATGGGCGTTACCACCCACATAGAGGTATCGGCCTGTTCGAAACTGTAATTATCGATATAGTTTTCATCCACGAGGTTGATGAAGCAGGATACTGCAAACTCCCCTGCCGTTCCCCTGATCTCGTAGGTGCCGACCTCCGCCATGGAGATCGCCGAAAGGTCAACCTGTTCCCAAGTAACCGCAAGCTCCGATGTCGTACCGTCGTTGTTGGTGGCGGCTACGGTTTCGGGCAGCGCAATTTCATTGTTGCGG
>DLFZ01000101.1:579-6498 GCA_002482435.1 Christensenella sp. UBA7707 | reverse complement strand
ACCATCACCGGCGGTACGGTTATCGCTACCAGTAATGCTGGTGCAGGCATCGGCGGCGGGTGGTACTCCGGCGATGGTGGCAGCGTTACCATCACCGGCGGTACGGTTATCGCTACCGGTGAATATGGCGCGGGCATCGGCAGCGGGTATATTGGGACTGGCGGAACCGTTTACATCTCCGGGGGAAGTGTTCTGGCAACCTCTATACGTGGCGAAGCGATCGGAATGGGCAGCGGCGGTTCTGGCTCAGGCACGTTGCAAAACAACAGCACCGAGCAAACGCCTGTTTTCCTCACCACAGTAACGCTAGATGGCATAGCTTCGGAAACGGCGGTCACCATGCTGAACCACGGCTACGGCATGAACGATGTGTTTACCGATGCAAGCGGCAAGCTCTACCTTTATTTACCACAAGCGACCGGCACCACTTGGGCACAGGCGGCCTCCGGCGAGTATGCCGGATTACCCATTATAACCAGTGTAGACCATACGGCAAGCGGCACACTGACTTTAATCCCAAAGGCAGCACTCCCCCCCACAAACACCGTTAACGCAACACCCGGGGCAAACAAGACCGCAAATGCGAGCATCTGCGATGATGTTGTAAGCGGCGCGCTCAAAATAGCGCTTGGTAACGCGGCAGCGCAGGGCAAAGCTGCAAACATAACAATTCACGTTATCGTACCGCAGGGCACGTCCAAACTTTCCGTCACGCTTTCGCAGGATGCGATGAAAAGCCTCATAAACGCCGGAGTAGGCATTACCATCAACGGCAACGGTTTGTTCCCTTCCATTACGCTCGACCTCAAGGCGCTCAAGGCATTGCAAAAGCAAGCAAACGGCGATGTGACCTTTACGTTTGCCGTCCCCCCCAAGCTTTCGGCATACGCCCGCAAACTCATTGGAGATCGGCCGATATACAGCATGTCCGCAAGCTATGTGAAGCGCGGCAAGGTACGCAGCATTTCGCGGCTAAGCGGTGCAGGTTTTGTTTCCATTCCCTACACGTTCCTCCCCGGCGAGGCGGCTGAACATCTATTTGGCGTAGCCATTGATAGCAAAGGGAACACTACGCGAGTAAGAGGTTCCTATTACGACAAAGCGAGTGGTTACCTTATCATTCCCGTAAAAAGTATATCGACCATGTACGGCGTTGGGTACCGTGCAGGGCGGTAATGTGGAGGCAATGCGCTAGCGGAAATCGCAGCAAATGGTTCAGTGAAAAGGGTTGGCGCATATACGCGCCAACCCTTTTTGTTTTCTTTTTGTTGTTTTACGTTACAGCGAGGAATCTTGAAGTGCCCCGTTCGCCGCCTTTTTAGGCGGAAGCTGTGCGAGGATGATCGCCACAAACATCACAGCGCACCCAACAAGCTCGCGCGCGCTGAGGCTTTGGTTCAAAAGGAGCCAGCCCGCAAGCACCGCAATACAGGATTCGAGGCTTAAGATAAGCGAGGCCACAGCGGGGTTCATGCCCTTTTGGCCAATGATCTGCAGCGTGTACGCCACCCCGCAAGACATTATGCCCGCATAGAGAATGGACCAGCGCGCGTCAAGGATGGACGCGAGGTTTGGCTTTTCAAAAAGAAAAGCCGCCGCGCACGCCAAAACGCCGTTCACAAAAAACTGGAGCATGGAAAGGGTAACGCCGTCCACCTTGGAAGCGAAGCGGTCGATCACAAGGATATGCCCCGCGAAAAGCACCGCGCAGCCAAGCGTGAGCGCATCACCCAAATTGACGCTGAACTGCTCGGTGATGCACAAAAGGTAAAGCCCCACGAGCGCGATGAGCGCGCTCACCCACACCAAAATGCCGGTTTTCTTTTTCAAAAACAGGCCGAAAATGGGCACCAGCACAATGTAAAACGCCGTGATGAAGCCGGACTTGCCAACGCTTGTATAAAGAATGCCGAACTGCTGCAAGCTACTTGCGAAAAACAAGAAGATGCCGCACCAAAGCCCGCCCCAAAGAAGCGCGCGGCGGTCGGTTTTAATGCCCTTTTTGCGGTTAGAGGCCCCCTGCATGGCGGCAAACGGCACGAGCACAAGCCCGCCGAGCACTGCGCGCACACCGTTGAAGGTGAGCGGGCCAACATGATCCATCCCCTTGCTTTGCGCCACAAACGAAAAGCCCCAAATGGTTGCCGTAAGCAACAAAAGAAGAGAGTTGCGAAACGTCGCTTTGTTCATGATCGTTCTCTTTCGAAAGTATTTTGGGCAAAACCGACCTCTGCGCAAACAAACGCACCTTATAAGCATAGCGCTTATACGCTTCTGTTGCCGTGTTCGACTTGGCGCGCTATGCTTATCACAGCTTAACGGATGCGCGCTCCGCCGTCAACAAGTTCCGACGGCAGCCTTTAGCTTAGAGCACACAAAATAGCGGAAGCGGCAATCAAAACGTGCAGTACGATATGGTAAAAATCCGGCACAAGCCTTGTTTTTGACGCAGGGATGAGGTGCAGCGTGTTTTGAAAGCACGCATTGTAGCCACGAAGTTTTTCCTCACAAACGCCAAAGATCGTATAACGCCAATGGCAAAGGAATTGTACTACAAACCAAAGCGAAAGCACCGCAAAAAGTACCCACTTTCCCACCGCGTGCGCCGCAAAGAACAGCGCCAACGCCGTGGAAAACAACAAAAGCGCACCGAACTCCACGCTTTTTACGCCCATGCCTTCCACCAGCACGAACTTTTTTGTTTTGTACGTTACAATACAGCCGAAAAACCACACCCAAAGCACAAGGTTTACAACGGCGGCGGCAATTTTCAAGTGCATTCCTCCAAGAAATGTTCTTCAGGATTGTACCACAAACCCGTCCCATTTTACAGGGTGTGACAAACCTCAACAAAAAGCGGCCTTTCCTTGTTACAGGCAGGCCGCTTTTCGTGTTAGAAACGTGACGTAGGTCACTTTTGACCATGTTATAACTGAAACCTTCCGATCATCTGCTTGAGCGTTTCGGCCTGCGCGGAAATCTCCTCTGCGGCGGCGGCTGTTTCGTGCGAGGCTGCGGAATCGCTTTGCACGACGCTTAGCATCTGCTCGATGCCGCTGTCCACGCCCGCAATGGCGTTTGCCTGCTCCTCGGAGGCCTTGGCGATCTCTTTCACAAGCTCCGCCGCCCTTTCCACGCCGCCCACCACGGTTTTGAGCGCCTTGGCGGTTTCGTCGGCAATCTTCGCGCCGGCTTCCATTTTGCCAATGGAGCCTTCGATCAGTTCTGTGGTTTCCTTTGCGGCCTCCGTGCTGCGCGAAGCGAGGTTTCGAACCTCTTCTGCCACCACCGCAAAGCCCTTGCCATGCACGCCCGCGCGCGCAGCCTCGACCGCCGCGTTGAGCGCGAGGATGTTCGTTTGGAACGCGATGTCGTCAATTACCTTGATGATTTTTGAAATGTTATGCGCAGCCTCGCTGATTTCATCCATGGCCTGCTGCATGGCCGCAATTTTGGCGTTACCCTGCGCGGCCTCCGAGGCAGCAGAAAGGGTAAGCTCGTTTGCCTGCCGCGCGCTTTTCGCGTTGTTTCTTGTTTGAAGGGCAATCTGCCCCACAGAATCCGTTAACCTTGCGATGGAGGCATTCTGTTCATCCGCACCCTGCGAAATTCTATGGCTGCCCTCGGAAACCTGCCGCGTACCGATTGCCACCTGATCCGCCACAACGCTGATTTCGCCGAGCACGTCGCGCAGCGATTCGGCGATGTGGTTGATGGAGTCCTTCAACACTATAAAGTCGCCACGGTATTGTGCGGTGATGGAAACGGACATGTTCCCCTGCGCCATCTGGGCGACCACCCTTGAAATTTCCCCAAGGTAGCCGTTGATGGACGAAAGCGTGTCGTTGAGCGCGTTTTTCACAACCGCGTGGCCGCCCATATAGTCCCCATTAACGGTGACCTGCAAATTGCCCTGCGCCATTTGCTCAAGCACCCCCGTGGCCTCATGAACGGGCGCGATCATGGCGTCGAGCGTGTTGTTGACGCCCATAATGAGCCTGCGGTACGAACCCTTGTGCCGCTCAGGCTCCGCGCGCGCTTCAAGCCGCCCCTCTACGGCGGCTTCCGTGAGCATGGCGGAATCGCTCAACAAAAGGGAAAGCGAGTCGCGCACCTCGTTCACGCTCACGGCGATTTTTTTAAGTTCTCCGTCGAACCGCTTTGTGTCGAGCGCCTCAATTTCCTCGCCCCGGGCGATTTTTTCAAGTGCATCCACCGCAACGTTGAGTGGGCGCGAAATGCCCCTTGCCACGGTAACGCCGAGCACCGCCGCCAAAATAAACGCTGCGGCAGAAAGTGCAACAAGTACCGTTTCGGTTACCATAACGCTTTTGCTCTGCGATTCAAGCCGCACTTTCGCGCGCGCGATGCTATCCGCCATGGTCTGCTCCACGGCGACCTGCGCGCTTGAGCTCACGGTTGCGGATGCCACGGCATCCACCTGCCCGGTCACCTCGCCAAGATCCCCGCCCCCTCCGGTGGGCGAGGATACGGCATCCGGCGTGGTATTTGCGGCTTGTACATCCGCCGCATCTGCGATTTCCGCGTTGCTGTCGAGCTTAATCCAAGCAAGCGCGTTTTCATAATCGCCCTTTATGCATGCGGCGGTAAGCTCGTCGCGCACGCCGCGAAACGCCGCAATGCTTGTGGAAAGTTCCTCGTAAAGGGCTTTGTCTTCTGCGGTAACGCAGGTGCCCTCAAAAAGCGTAAGGTTTTCTGTTAGCGCTAAGTCGGAAGCATCGATTGCTTTTTTGATCTCCTTGGAAACGGAAAGATCCTGATACAGCACCATATCCCGCAAAAGCGCGCGCTGGGTTTGAAACTGGCCAAAGATGTTGCCAAGGTACCCCTGCGCAAGCCCGTAGTTTTCAAAAATGTCGTTGGCTGCACGGTTCGCGTTCGATAGCGCGGCCACGCCGTACACACCCACGCTGCCCGCAATCAGAGCGATTACAAGAAACGTGATGGTGAGCTTTGCGGAAATCCTCATTTTTTCTGTTCCTCTCGTACGAAAAAATCCGCGCCAGCGCGGGATGGTACAGGGAATTGAAAAGCTACACGGGCGCAACAAGCAAGCCGTCCCTTTAAGCCTTCTTTCTTCTTTCGGCATTTTGGACGGTTCGCTTTAATGCATTTGAAACCGATTGCTATTCCCAAAAAGCTCTTTGAGAGCCTATGATCTATATTCTTTGAAAAAATTTTTTTGCTCCAAAACAACTCTTATATAGAAACTCGCATTTCTTTTTTTCCCGCCTCCGATACAGGTGTTCATTTTCGTTAAAAGATTTCACGTTTGAATTTGCCGGCACATCGCAAGAAACTCATACCCCCCACGCCGCTTTTTGTTGACGCTTCACCGTCTGTGCGAAGCATGGCATTCGCCGCGCCATGGCTGCATGGTCTCCCGCTGCCGAGGGCCTGTATTAAATCAAGCAACTCTCGCTTTTGTGCAAAACAACATGCGATTTCTCACGATTATTTTTTAAAAAAATAAAATGCTATTTCGCCGCAAACGTGATATACTGAATATGCTATTACATAATAGCATATTAAAAACTTGGAGGACTCTTTCATTGGCAGACAAATCCCTTACTTGCAGAGACTGTGGGGCAGAATTTCTCTTCACGGAAAGCGAACAGGCCTTTTATCAGGAAAAAGGCTTTCAGAACGAACCCCAAAGGTGCCCCGCTTGCAGAGCTGCAAGGAAGAACAGCCAGCGGGATGGAGGTCGCGATGGTTACGGCAGTTACCCCAGGCAAATGTACCCGGTGATCTGCGCCCAGTGCGGCAAGGAAACCGAAGTGCCGTTCCGCCCCTCGTCAGATAAACCCGTTTATTGCAAGGACTGCTATCAGCCCAGAGAACGCCGCAGAGACAGATATTAATTTCGCGCATAACCCCTGCCGGATCCGGCAGGGG
>DLFZ01000101.1:344-475 GCA_002482435.1 Christensenella sp. UBA7707 | reverse complement strand
TCGTTTGTTCAGCTGAAATCCGAGGTGATTTTTGCACAACCCCCCAAAAAAGGATTATCCTTGACGGAACCGTTGACAAGCCTGTTTTCAGCGCATACCCGGTGAGCGATGTTGGCCTTTTGCACAACAAC
>DLFZ01000101.1:0-181 GCA_002482435.1 Christensenella sp. UBA7707 | reverse complement strand
CGGCAAAGAGGAGCAACGCGGCATAAAGTGGCGTGCCGCTTCCGCCCGTGTTTGGTACGCTTACGTTGCCTGATGCAGTAAGCTGGCCCTTTACCAACATGAAGGGCGAAAGCTCATACACGGGGCCAAACGTTACTTTGCCACTCGCGTCTGCCGTGGCGTAGAGGTATTCAAAGGTACC
>DLFZ01000181.1 GCA_002482435.1 Christensenella sp. UBA7707 | reverse complement strand
CCCGGGCACAATGGCCCGCAGACAATCTGCATCCCATCGATGCCCTCGCGTTATCACCGCTACATAATCGCTGTCCTGCATTTTGAGCTGCCGAATCGCATTGGGGAATGCATCGCAGAGTACGTCGTTTGCCTCGGGAAATCGGGAGCGGTTTGCAAACGAGGGCCTATCGTCCACAACCACCACAGAAAAACCCAGCGCGGCCGCAAAGGTGCAAAGCGGTTGGGCGATGTGGCCTCCGCCTAGCAGAATCAGCCTTTCCTGCGGGCAGAACTTTCGCAAATAGCGCACGCCTTCAATATCCAGTTCTAGCGCGGCAGGTAAGCCCTGAAGTACAGAATTAAGAATGTTTTTAAAGTCTTGGCGCATGATAAATGCTCCTTAACATTTCTGTAGGTTTCTAAAAGTTCCGGTTTCGGAAAGGAACACGTGGAGGCGGCTTCCGCAAGCCCCGGTTGTCGACATTCTCCTATACAAAACAAGGCAATGCCGCTATCGCAATACCGGCAAACATAGCAGGTTTGTCGGGCTATCGTACCATGATGAATCTACGTTGTCAATCGGCCGCAACAAGCAGAGAAAAGCAAGTAAAAGATAGCTGACGCCGCTTTTGATATGAGCTTCTTTTGTGGTATGATACTTAAAAGGTCAATGCGTATGAAACAAAAGCTTTCTGATAAAGGTTTTTTCGTGCGAGGCCGAAGCTCTATCCTTACGCTACGCAGGTTTTCAGCGTGGCTGCTGGGACAAACTCTCCTTTCTAAAACAGCACGGTTTGCCGATTGCGTACTATCACTTAAGATATTAAAATCCTTTTGCCTTCAATTTTTACAAGATGTATAATGAACCATTCTTTGCAACAGATGAGGTGCGCCAAATGCTGGTAGAGACAAACAGATGCCTGATTCGCAATTTTGAGGAAAAAGATCTTGATGCGTTCATGGCTTACAGGAACGATGCGTTTTGGATGCGTTATCAAGGCTTAAAAGGGCTTACAAAAGAGGAATACAGAAAAATACTGTTAAAAGAATTTGTGTTGCGCGAAGGTTCTCAGCTTGCCATCGTATTAAAAGATAGCGATTGCTTGATCGGCGATTTATACCTAAAGCAGGAAGCCGATGCATTGTGGCTTGGATATACGATAACTCCACTTCGTGCAGGGCAAGGCTATGCCTTTGAAGCCGTCAACGGAATCATTGCTTGGGCAAAAGAACAAGGATTTCCCAAGCTATTTGCGGCAGCCATGCCGGAAAACACTCCCTCCATTTGTTTGTTGAAAAAACTTAAGTTCCTTTTTACTGGCATGGATGAGTATGGTGAAGAAGTTTACGCTTTCGATTTAAATGACATAAAGTAGCAACAATAGGAAAATCAATTTCGTTATATTGTAATGAAGATCGGGCTCTGAACAATTATGTTCAGGCCCGTTTTTTTGCTCAACAGCATTTTTCGCATTGAAATTTCACAAGTCGCTAACGTTAAGGAAGGATGCCCCACGGGCACACCGCTTATTAAAAAGAAGCTACCCCCGCCACGATGTGCCCGTTTCATTGACAAGCCCTTGTCCATCCCCTAAAATAGGCGTATGAGCAGCAAATATTTTTTCTTGACCAATCAGCTCAACGAGGCGGAAACACGCGTCGTAACGAGCATCGTCAATCATATAGAAAACGGCGATGAGCGCGCGGGCATTGCGAAAATCGCCGCGGAGAATTATGTCTCCACCGCGTTCATCATCAAAATGTGCAAAAAGCTTGGCTACAACGGCTATACGGACCTTGTCTATAAGCTTTCCCAGCAGCGGGAGAACGCGCCCGCAAGCAACGCCTATGAGCTTCAAACGCTCATCGATGATTATAACGAGGCCGACGTTAAGCAGTTTCTCTCCTATCTTCAGCAGTTTTACGACCGTAAAATGTTCGTCATCGGCGCTGGGTTTGCCGACATTGTGGCCGAATACATTGCGCAGCGCTTGGCTGTGAGCGGCTTCATGGTGTTCAATCGGGTGCATTTTTACGATTACATGCTCTTTCGAAGCAACACCGCGCAGCTGCTGCAAACCAACGTAAAGCCCGCCGTCATCATTGCAATTTCGCAAAGTGGCGAAACGGACATGGTGCTTAACGATGTTACGCGCGCAAGGCAGAGCGATTTTCGTGTGGTTTCGTTTACGAGGATGCGCAACTCTACCCTCGCAAGCATGTCGGACCTTACTTTTGTGGTAAACGGCACGCGGGAAGCGCTGATCCCCACGGTGCCCAATTCATTCTTTGGCAAGGTCATTTTGGCCTTTGATGAAATGCTGGGGCTTTACTTCCGAGAGGAATAGCGGGTTTAACGGCACTCGCGCAGCGTGTACCTATCAACCGAAATAAAAAAGTACACGCAAAAGTGACAATTTTTTCGAAAACGGCATGCTACAATGTTTGTGGGTAGCATGCCGTATTTTATTGTTGCCCATGGAGCAAAGGATGAAGAACGAGATCAAAACCCTTGTTTTTGACCTGGATGGGACGATCTATCAAAACACCGTATTCCACCGAGATTACCTGCGATTCTTGGTGGAGGGAACGGACAAAGCCTCTTGGGCGGACGGGCTAATCCGCTATGCCGATGCCGTGTTTTGCGGCGAACGCCTTGAGATGAACGCGTTTTATGGGGATGCTCGCATTGAGGCGAGTACGCCAGAGATGTTCTTCCGTGGGCTTGAAGCTGCGCGCCTGCCTGACTTTCCCTACGAGGAAGCGCTTTTGCGCAGTGACTGCATCTATACAGGCGATGCTTGGGCGGTGGTGACACTAATTGGCAAGGCACTGGGGCTGCTCGACGGAGACCGCATTGATACCGTCTACCGGCGCACGCGGGAAAAAATGAGCGCAGACGGTATGACGGGAAGCGTTCGGCTGCGCGATGCCATTCGCTCGCTCGGTGGCAGCTTTGACACCATTCTCTTGAGCAACTCCTATGAGAGTACTGCAATCGCGTTTTTAGAGCAGCTTGGCTATTCGAATACGTTTGAAAAAACTGTATTTTCCGCAAACAAGCCGGGCGGCATCCTTGATGCGTTGTGTACGCAGGATGTAACGCTGCTAGATAGGCCGCAAAGCGTTTTGACCATTGGCGACCATGCGTTCAACGATCTGATCCCGTTGCAGCAGCTTGGCTGCCGGGCACTGTGGGTCAACCCTTTTCTCAACATCCGTAAACCTGCGTGCGATGCATCCGTACGCACACCGGAGGAGCTCGCCGAATATCTGGAGGAATTGCTCCGCCGTAAACTTCAAGGAAGCTCTGCTTCATCATTCGAACGATAAGCAATCTAAGAAAGGAAAGACACAAAACCATGAAGAAACTCATCTCCATCGTACTATCCATTCTTTTGATCGGTTCGTTCCTGACCGCGTGCAGCACCCCCAATGGCGGAACCGAACCCACCCCCGCCCCGGCTGCCTCTGCCGCTCCGAGCGCCCAGCAGCCGGAAGAGACGACGCCTGCAGAACCCCTTGAAATCGTTCTGTGGCACACATTAACGGATCACCATCAGGCAGCGCTTGACGCGATCATCGCAGACTTCAACGCTTCGCAGACGCAGTATATCGTCGTTGCCGAGCAGCAACCCTACAGCGAGTGGTCGGCCAAGCTTCTCCAGTCTGTTAGCACCGGAACCGGCCCTGATTTTGCCACGATGTTCCCCTCCGACGCAATCAACTATATGACCGATGGATATCTTTATGATATGACCACGCTTGTCAATGACCCTGAAATCGGCATTCCAGATCTCAAGGAGCAGACCGCGTCCGGCCTTTACTCGGAAATCACCCAGTGGGGCAACGATTCCGTGTACCTCATCCCCGTTCTGTATGGCAGCGAGGTGCTGTTTTACAACAAGACCATGTTCGACGCGCTGGGCTTGAGCGAACCTAAGACATGGACAGAGCTTGAGGCGTGCGCCAAAGCGATCTACGAGAACTATGGCATCGCAGGCTTTGGTACCGACTCCATCACCGACTCGTACCAGGGCTGGATCACGCAGGCCGGCAGCAGCTACATCGACGTTGAAAACAACAAGATGTCCGTCGACCGCGACATCGCCATCGAAAAGCTCAACTGGTTTGCCAACGGCGTAAAAGAGGGCTACTTCCGCCTCGTGGGCGAGGATTACTACTTCTCCAATCCCTTCGGCAGCCAGGCTGTAGGTATGTACGTTGGCGCGGCAGCGGGTATTGATTATGTTTATGCTGCCATCCCCGAAGGCGAAGGTCACTTCGAAGTCGCCGCCTGCCCCATCCCGCAGGAAGGCCCGAACAAGTACATTTCCAGCTGGGGCACAACTTATGTGTGCTTCTCCAAGGATGAAGCGCATGCACGTGGCGTGCTTGCTTTCCTCAAGTACATGACCCAGAAGGATACGCTCATCGAATGGGCCACCGCGTTTGGCAGCGCACCCGCACGTAAAGAAGCCATTACGGACCCGGCCTATGCGACCTATGCCGAAACCAACATCGCCGCCAAGGCTCTGATCGCTGAGTACGATTACATCGGCTACCTTCCCAGCGTTCCTGGCGCGGCAGTCGTACGCACCGAGATCGACAAGATGGTTCAGTCCGTCGCGCTTGGCCTGAGCGACGCCGAGAGCGCGTTTGACAACTTCATAGCAGCCTGCGACGCTGCGCTCAACGACAACTAAATACATTACGACGGCCGCAGGGCGACTTTAATCCCCTGTGGCCGTCTTTTCAAAAGGATGAAGACAGCATGAATTGCCCGGTTACAAAGTTTGTAATGTATTCAGGCTTACGCACAATCGGCGGGGTCAATGCCGCCGTCACCTATGGTAAAGACCGCGTGATCTTTGAGTTCGGTTCAGC
>DLFZ01000127.1 GCA_002482435.1 Christensenella sp. UBA7707 | reverse complement strand
ATGACTTTGTCGATGTAAGTATCATCGGGGAGGCTTACCGCCGTATAGGTGGGGAGCACCATTGTATCCTTGACTTCGGGGTTCAAATTCGGAATGTTGTCCATCAGCATATCGCGTGCATATTCGGGGTTTTGCGTGAGCGCCGCAACCGCCATGTTGTATGCTTCGTGGAACAAACGCACCGCCTCCTCTTTTTCCGAAAGCGCTTTGCCCGTAAATACAATTACGTTGGGGCAAATGCCGTCTTCGGGCTGATAGAGCGTCTTTGTAAGCCCGCTCAAAGCGCCCATGGATGCCATCGGCTCAGGGAAGAGCCCCATATCGAGCTGGCCGCTTTCAATGGCCGCAAGTCTTGTGGGGATGTCGTTGATGTAAACCTTTTCGATGGTGTATTTGTCGCTCAGCCATTCGTCGATCAAAAAGTTGGTGACGCTGACTTCCATCATCCCAACCTTTACGCTCGTTTTGCTTTCCGCACCGGCGCTAGAAAGCACGGGGAACACGCCGTTTGTCATGGTGGTGGCCTTGATGTCAAAGCCCGCGTCCACATTCGCGGCAACCGCGATCAAATCCGTAATCGCCCCATCGATCGACTGCGCCTGAAGGGCACTTTGTCGATCCTGCGCGTTGCTGTACATTTGCAAGGTAACCGTTAGGCCAAGCTCCGTAAAGTACCCGTTTTTTTGCGCCAGCAAAACGGGCGCGGCATCCACTGCGGGCATAAGCCCGATGGTAAGCGACATGCTTTCCTCGTTTTTTGCCGGAGTACAGCCTGCCGCCACGGAAGCCGCCATAACTGCCAGTAACATCAGCGAAACGATTTTTTTTACCTTCATACTTTTATGCTTTTCTCCCTTAAACTTTTCACACCGACGACGCATAGAAAAAGCTCCTATACCGGTAAGACCAGAATTGATTATACTGCAAGCCCGCTCGTTTTTAAATTGTTTTCTCACCGGTGCTCGCAAGCCCCGATACGCGGAAAAACATCTTTATAAAATCTTCATGCGTCAAAGGATGTTTTTCATGCCGTGTTAGGCGTAATGAACCTATAATGAAGCCATAAAGAAGGCGCGGCTTGGGGAAGGTTTTCTGGTGGAACCGGAAGCAGAGCCGCGAAATGCTTTTGAGGGGTGTTATGGAAAAGATCGTGAGCATGGCCCTTTGGGGTGTGCTCATTGTATTGACGGCATGGGTCATTTATGTATGGGTGGCAAAGTGGCTCATCGGCAAGGGTAAGTGAACAAAAAAACGCCGCACGACGTATAGTCTGCTATGCGCTGCGCGCGCGTTTTTTGCGTTGTTCCGCGCCATTTTTTGTGAGTAGGCCACGCGGTTACAGGAAAGATTAAAGTTGATCAAGGGTGTAAAGATAAGGTTATGGAGAAATTAAAGCAAACGGAGCCCACGGAAACGGGAATATGCGTACAGAAGCTTAGGGTCGCCGAGGTTTACACGGCGCTCGAAACGGCTGCCGACGGTTTGACCGCCGCGCAGACGGAAAAGAGGCTTGCGCAATACGGAAAAAACGCAATTACGGAAAAGAAAGGGAAGCCGCTCATCGTGCGCTTTCTTTCTAACTTTACGCATCTGATGGCGGTCCTTTTGTGGGTTGCGGGCGCGGTAGGTTTCGTTGCCCGCATGCCCGAGCTTGGTATTGCGGTATGGATGGTAAACGTCATCAATGGCGCGTTCAGCTTCTGGCAGGAGTTTCGCGCTGGAAAAGCCACCGAAGCCCTCAAGAAGCTGCTGCCCGACTATGTGCGCGTGCAGCGTGCGGGCGAGGAGCAGCGTATTTTGGCCGAGGAGCTTGTGCCGGGCGATGTGGTATTGCTTTCAGAAGGAGATAAAATCTCCGCGGATGCGCGCCTTGTGGAGGATAACGACCTGCAGGTCAACCAATCCACGCTCACGGGCGAATCAAACCCCGTACGCAAAATGAAGGATGCCTCCTTGCGGGATGATATTTCCCGCTCGGAAATGCCAAACCTTGTGTTTGCCGGTACCACTGTGGTTTCGGGCACAGGCCGCGCCGTGGTTTACGCCACGGGCATGCGCACGGAATTCGGCAAAATCGCGGGCCTTACGCAGGAGTTAAAAGAAGAAGAAAGCCCTCTCCAAAAGGAGATGGGCAAGGTTACAAAAACCGTGTCCATCCTTGCGGTTGCCATCGGCATTTTGTTCTTTTTGTTGTCGGTGCTTTTGATCGGCACGGATGTTGCCGTGGCGTTTATATTCGGTATGGGCATGATCGTGGCGTTTATACCGGAAGGGCTTTTGCCTACGGTAACGCTTTCGCTTGCGATGGGCGTACAGCGCATGGCAAAGCGCCACGCGCTCATCAAGCGGTTGAGCGCCGTGGAAACCCTTGGCTGCACTACGGTGATCTGTACAGATAAAACGGGCACGCTCACCCAGAACGAAATGACGGTGAGCAACGTTTGGATGCCCGGCAAAAGCATCGACGTAACCGGCGTCGGCTACGACGCGGGCAATGGTGCGCTTATGTTGCAAAACAAAAAGCTTGAACGGGGCGATGCCGCGGTAGAAGAACTTTTGACCGCTGCGGGGCTTTGCTGCAACGCCCGCCTTGTTCCTCCTAACGGCGACCCGCACTATACGGTGCTCGGCGACCCCACCGAGGCGGCGCTTTTGGTGTTGGCACAAAAGTACGGCATCGAGCTTACAAAAGCCAATGAGCGTATGCCGCGCCTGCGTGAACTGCCCTTTGATTCAAGCCGCAAGCGCATGAGCACCATACATAAAGCAGCCGACAGAAGTGCGGATCAGATCGTATACTGCAAGGGCGCTCCCAAANNGCATGAGCACCATTCACCAACTGCGCGGTAAGCGCTTCGCGTATGCCAAAGGCGCACCCAAGGAAATGACGGAGCTGTGTGCGTATGCCATGCAAAACGGAACGGTACAGCCTATGGACGAAGAGCTTCGTGCGGCAATCATGGAAGCAAACGACCGCTACGCGCGCAACGGCCTTCGCGTGCTGGCCGTCGCCAAACGCGACCTGTCGGGCGTTTCAGGGCTTCCCACCGCGCTTAGCGGCTATACGCCGGAGCTTATCGAGCGCGATATGGTGT
>DLFZ01000190.1 GCA_002482435.1 Christensenella sp. UBA7707 | reverse complement strand
TTTTACGGACGGCATCTTCCGCCCTTGCAACTTTGGCTTCCGCGATGTTTCTTCTGTAGTAGTACCCGCCTGCTATGCCCGCACCAAGGGCAACCACCCCAGTTACGATGGGGATTAAAATGTCACTCACCGAATTGAGCACCTCCAAAAATATATAAAATGTATCCGGAATTATTATTCCGTCTGCACGGATACAGTTTCATAAATAAAACAACGGCTATTTACGAAATTACATGCCGGCACAATAACTCTAAATTATTGTAAACCCTTTGAAAAT
Organism: Christensenella sp. UBA7707; assembly: GCA_002482435.1. Classification (GTDB taxonomy): domain Bacteria; phylum Bacillota; class Clostridia; order Christensenellales; family CAG-138; genus UBA7707. Next base: position 3,763 of record DLFZ01000190.1, on the reverse strand, counting down.
AAAAGTCAAGGATGCCCAAATCGGGCATCCTTGACTGTAAACTTTTTTGGAAATCGGCATTTTAGTCTTCCGGAAGCTCGTCAGCGTCGTTTTCCGCCCCCTGCGACAACTGAATGTTGGCGATTTCTGCGCGAATCTTTGCTTCGATTTCGGCGCAAAGCTCTTTGTTGTCCTTTAGGAAGGTACGGGCGTTGTCGCGGCCTTGGCCGATGCGCAGATCGCCGTATGAATACCAAGCGCCGGTTTTCTGCACAATTTTACGCGCCACGGCCATATCCAAAATGGAGCCTTCCTTGGAAATGCCCTCGCCATAGATGATGTCGAATTCGGCGGATTTAAACGGCGGCGCTACCTTATTTTTCACAACCTTGATGCGCGTGCGGTTGCCGTAAGCTTCGTTGCCGTTTTTAAGGGTATCGACCTTACGCACGTCCAAACGAATAGAGGCGTAGAATTTGAGCGCCTTGCCTCCGGTCGTTACTTCGGGATTGCCGAACATAACCCCTACCTTTTCACGTAGCTGGTTGATGAAAATAACGATGGTGTTGGACTTGCTGATTACGCCCGCAAGCTTTCTGAGCGCCTGCGACATCAACCTTGCCTGTAAGCCCACATGCGAATCACCCATATCGCCTTCGATTTCGGCCTTCGGTACGAGCGCAGCCACGGAGTCGATAACGACTACGTCGATTGCGCCGCTTCGCACGAGCGCCTCGGTAATTTCGAGCGCCTGCTCGCCGTTGTCGGGCTGGGAAACATAAAGCTCATCCACATTTACGCCAAGGTTTTTTGCGTAAACCGGATCGAGCGCGTGCTCTGCGTCAATAAATGCCGCTGTGCCGCCAAGCTTTTGCGATTCGGCGACCACATGCAGCGCCATGGTGGTTTTACCGGAGGATTCCGGCCCGTAGATTTCGATGATCCTGCCTTTGGGGATACCGCCTACGCCAAGCGCAATGTCGAGCTCCAAACACCCCGACGGTATTGTGGAAACTGTTATTTTGGAAGCAGCGTCTCCCAATTTCATTACGGTGCCTTTGCCAAACTGCTTTTCGATTTGGCTCAGAGCCATTTCCAATGCCTTTTCCTTCCCCACCATACCTGAAGCGACCTTTCGGTCTTCACCGTCCCTCTTGTAACATTAAATTTATTATAACATTTGTTCGAGTATTTTGCACGTTATTCTTTTAATCTGCGCCGCAAAATGTCAAGCGCATTTAAAGACGCAATCTGACGGATGCGTTCGCGGTTCCCGCTCAGGCGAAACTCATATGCCTCTGCCCCCTTTTGATCGGCAAGGCCGATGTAAACAAGCCCTACGGGTTTCTCCTCAGTACCGCCGTTGGGGCCGGCAATGCCCGTTACCGAAAGCGCGATATCGCTTCCCGAAGATACGCGCATCCCCTCGGCCATTTCAAGCGCTGTTTCACGGCTGACCGCACCATATTTTAAAAGGGTTTCTTCTTTTACGTTCAGGCGGTTTTGCTTGGCGATGTTTGCGTAGGTGACTACGCCTTCCGTAAAAAACGCGGAGCTTCCCGGCATGGAAACGATGGTAGAAGCGATAAGCCCGCCCGTGCAGCTTTCCGCTACCGAAAGGGTCATTTTGTTTCCAATAAGAAGCTTGCCGCACACCTCATGCAGTGCCTCGTTGTTTGTAGAATAAACGGCGTCGCCAATTGTCGTTTGAATGATTTCAAGGATAGGCGCAACCAGCGCTTCACCCTCGGTCGCATCTTTACAGCGCGCGGTCACGCGAAGCGTTACCTCTCCCGTGAGCGCATAAGGAGCGACCGTGGGGTTTGTTTGCCGCTCGATAAGCTCTTTAAGGCGGTATTCCACGGCGGATTCCCCTACGCCGAAAATACGGATGACCCGCGAATACAGCGTACCGCCGTCTTTTTGCGTAATATAGGGAAGCACCTGCTCTTCGAATATCGGCTGCATTTCCCGCGGCGGCCCGGGCAAAAGCACAATCGCCTTGCCATTTTCCTCGAGGATGCAGCCGGGCGCGGTACCATTGTCGTTTTTTAAAATGATGCTTCCTCGGGGGAACATCGCCTGCTTTAGGTTGTTGGGTGTCATCTCTCGGCCCATTTTTTCAAAACGGGCTTTCAGCGTTGAAAGGCTTTCCTCGTCATACTGAAGCGGCTTGTTAAAAAGCGCCGCCGCTGTTTCCTTGGTAAGATCGTCGCCCGTAGGCCCAAGCCCGCCGGTTACAATTACCACATCGGCGCGCGAGAGCGCCAAAGAAAGCGTTTGCGTAAGGCGCGCGGGGTTATCGCCCACGACAGTTTGAAAAAAATGATTTACGCCCGCGCTGGCAAGCCTTTGCGCAATGAACTGTGCGTTTGTGTTGAGGATTTGCCCCATCAAAAGTTCGGTTCCTACCGCAACGATTTCAGCTGTTATCATAGAAAAACGAGCTTAGCGAAAGCTCACGGCTCCTTTGTTTTTAAGAATATAGTCGACACCCGACCAAACGGTAAAGAAAACGGAAACCCACATTACCACGGTACCAAGTGGGAACCCGATAAGCTTCGCAATCAGATCGTCGAACAGAATAAAAAGAATGGCGACGCACTGGGTAACGGTTTTGGTTTTGCCAAGCCAACTTGCCGCGATCACACTGCCGTTGCCGGCAGAAACAAGGCGAAAGCCGCTGATGATGAACTCACGTGCGATGATGATGAACGCAGGAACCGGCGCTAGCATTTGTTCGCCAACAAGCATAACCAGCGCACTTGCGGTAAGGAGTTTGTCGGCAATAGGATCCATCAGCTTGCCAAAATCCGTTACGATTTTCTGCTTGCGTGCAATTTGCCCGTCGAGAATGTCCGTCAAATATGCGACAAAAAATACACCGCCCGCAAGGTAAAGCTTCCACGGCACGCCGATGTAAAAGCAAGCGATGAACACTGGCACCAAAAGGATTCGTAAGAGCGTGAGCTTGTTGGGCAAATTCATAACTGTTCCCCCTGCAAATCATAATGGCTTGCGCCCGTTATGCGCACTTGTACAAATTCTCCTTCGCGCGGCGGTGTGCCGGATACGGAAAACGAAATCGCCCCATCTACCTCAGGCGCTTCGGCATAGGAACGGCCAAAGCCGGTTTTGCCTTCCACGCGTTCCGTTAAAACGTGGTAGGTTTTCCCAACACGCGTGCGATTACGCTTAAAAGAAACCTCCTGCTGGAGCTTCATGATCGCGTCGAGCCGCTTTTTGGCGGTATCTTCATCTACCTGCGCGGAAAACTCCGCCGCCGGCGTTCCATCCTCGGGTGAAAAAACAAAAGCGCCCAACCTGTCGAACTCGTGCTCGCCGACAAAGTCGTAAAGCTGTTGAAAATCGTCCTCTGTTTCGCCCGGGAAACCCACCATTACCGTGGTACGAAGGATAAAGTCGGGCGAAGCTGTACGGATGTACCGTAGCATATGCTCAATATGGCTGCGCGTACCGTGGCGGTTCATACCAAGAAGCATGCGCGGGCTGATGTGCTGTATCGGAATGTCGAGGTACGGCACGATCTTTTCATTTTGCAACATGGCGTCAACCAAGGCCTCGTCTACCGTATTCGGGTAGGAATAAAGGACGCGAAGCCAAGATAAGCCATCGATTTGTGAAAGCTCCTCCAAGAGCTCTTTGAGCATGGGGCGGCCGCAAAGGTCAATGCCATACGCCGAGGTATCCTGCGCGATAGCGGTCAGCTCAACCACGCCGTTTTTCTCAAGCGCGCGAGCTTCCTCAAGAAGCTTGTCCATGG
>DLFZ01000022.1:3546-11781 GCA_002482435.1 Christensenella sp. UBA7707 | reverse complement strand
GGCTCGCTCTTTTGTGGCTCACTTTTTTGCGCTTCGCTCTTTTGGGGCGCAACGCTCTTTTCGGCCTCAGGCTCGCTCTTTTTCGCAGCAGGCTTTTCCGCGGCCTTTTGCGGCGCCTCGTCATGATCAGGCGCGCCGACATGGAACGCAAGATCACCCTCCGAGGAAAGAAGCTCCATCAAGCGCTCTTTCTTTTCGCGCTCAATGCGCTCCTTACGCTCGCCTTCCTCCTTTTCCTTGAGCTTACCCTCGGCGCGGCGCACGTTTTGAAGCGCGTCCGAAACCTCGCCCTGCGTTTTCTTTATACGCTCAAAAAGCTCAGCGGCCTGNNGCCTCAAGCTCCTTTGCGAAATCGTTGACCTTAACCTTTGCCATTCAATCATTACCCCCGTGCATATTCGCGTAAGCATCGCCGACCATTTTTGCAAAAGAAACATCCGTCACCGCCGCAATCATGCGGCCCGGCTTACCGACCGCTTCCCCCATGCTCTCCATGAGCACACACGGAATGCCGGCTCTTTCGCAAAGCCCTTGATACCTTTCCTTCGTGTTTGCGGATGCGCTTTCATCCAACACCACAAGCTTCGCCTTTCCCTTCTTTACGGCGTTTTCGCAGGCGAAGTCGCCTGCCAAAAGGTTCCCGGAACGCATGGAAAACCCAAGCGCACTGCGCATTTTTTCATCCGTCCGCAAGCGCGACCTCCTCTTTGAGGCGTTCAAACACCGTGGCATCCACCGGGTGTTCGAGCGCGCGCTCGAGCGCGCGGATCTTTTTTGCCTTTTCCAGGCACTCGATATTTTTGCAGATGTATGCGCCCCTGCCCGGCGCGCGGCCCGTCTTATCGGCCTTAACTTCGCCCTCGGGCGTACGCACAATCCGCAGCAGTTCTTTTTTCGGAAGCATCTGCCTGCAACCGACGCACATGCGCAGCGGAACCTTTTTTTGTGTCATTGGCACTTCCTCAACTCTGCTTTACTCCGCATCCTCTTGCGGCGCATCCACCGCATCGGGGTCGTAAAGGTCCACTTCCTGCTCGGCCTGCGATTGGCTCTTGATGTCGATCTTCCAGCCGGTGAGCTTCGCGGCAAGGCGCACGTTCTGGCCTTCCTTGCCGATGGCAAGCGAAAGTTGGTTGTCCGGCACGATCACCTTGGCGGCCTTTTCCTCTTCGTTGATGTATACCATGAGGACGCGCGCCGGGCTCAACGCCTTTGCGATGTACACGGCGGAATCGCTGTCCCACTCGATGATGTCAATTTTTTCGTTATGAAGCTCCCCAACGATACGCTCCACGCGAATGCCCTTTTGCCCTACGCAGGCACCTACGGCGTCCACCTGGGCGTCGTTTGAGTGCACGGCGACCTTTGTGCGGAAGCCCGCTTCTCGCGCGATGGATTTAATCTGCACAACGCCGGTTTGAATTTCCGGCACCTCAAGCTCAAATAGGCGCTTGACAAGCCCCGGATGCGTGCGCGACACGAGCACCTGCGGGCCTTTGTTGGTTTTGCGCACCTCAAGCACATATACTTTGATGCGGTCGCTGGTGTTGTATTCCTCGCCCGGAATGGTTTCATTTGCGGAAAGAAGCCCGTCGGTACGGCCAAGCTCCACATACACGCCGTTTTTCTCGGCGCGCTGTACGATGGCTGTGAGGACTTCGTTTTCTTTTTCCACGAATTCGTCGAAGATCACGCCGCGCTCGGCCTCGCGAATGCGCTGTACAACCACCTGTTTGGCGGTCTGCGCCGCAATGCGGCCAAAGCTCTTGGGGCTTATTTCCTCCTCGAGCACGTCGCCCACCTCGTAAAGATGGTTGATCTGGCGCGCCTTTTCGAGGGAAATCTCAACGTGCGGGTTTTCAATGTGTTCCACCACCGTTTTGGACGCGAAAATCTGCACTTCGCCGGTTTCCCTGTCAACCACCGCGCGTACGTTTCCCGACGAACCGGAGTTACGCTTATATGCCGCGATGAGCGCGGATTCGAATGCGTCAATGAGAATATCCTTGCTTATTTTTCGGTCCTTTTCTATTGCGTTGAGCGCCTCGATGAATTCGGCATTCATGGTGTTCTCTCCCTTGCTGTGATAATATATCAATTCATTTTGTTTTGTGTTCGGGCGGGCTTAAAAAATGGCAACGCAGCTAGAACTCCAGATGCGGCCTTACAAGCGACACATCCTTGCGCTTGAAGACAAACTCCGCGCCGTCTTTCAATTGCAGCGTGAAGCTCTCCGCGTCGAAGCGCAAAAGCGTGCCGAAGTATTCTTTTTTCTTGTTGATGGGCGCGTACAGCCTGACGTCCACGACTTTAGAAAGGTTACGCTGAAAATCCCTGTCCTTTTTGAGCGGCCTATCAAGGCCGATGGAGGAAACGCTTAAATAATACGCCTGCTCGATTGGATCCGCCTCATCGAGAATGGGTTCCACCGCGCGGCTGACCTTTTCACAGTCGTCGAGCGTAACGGGATCGGGTGCATCCAGATAGAGCGTGAGCACCCAGTTGCCCTGTTCTTTTTTATACTCGACCTCGTCGAGTTCGTAACCCATTGCGGTAACGGTGGGGCGCAGCAGTGCGTCAATGGCCTCGATGGTTCGCAAAAAAACCCTCCTGTCAAAACGAAAGAGTGGGATTACGCCCACTCTTTGCTACCAAACCGGCAATCATGCCGCCAACGCAAGGATTATACCATACCTGTCCGCACAAAAGCAAGAACAATGTTGGGAAGCTTTGTCTTTATAAGAAGTTCCCGCAATTAAAACAGGCTCAGTTGGTTGGTTTCGGGCAAGCCGTCAAGGCAGCCGGACTCGCATAGCGTCTTGACGACCGCGCTGTTGGCGCGCGTGCGCATACGAAACTCCTCAAGCGAAGCATAGGGTTGGCCGTTTTGCGCTTTGGCGATGGATACCGCCGCGTTTTCGCCCACGCCCGCAACCGCCAGAAACGGCGGGCGAAGCGCCCCGTTTTCGATTTTAAACTCTTTGGCGGCGGACTTATAGACGTCCACCTCCAAAAGTTCAATGCCGCGAAGGTTCATTTCATACACCACCTCGAGAATGGTCAAAAGGTCCTTTTGCTTTTGCTCGAGGTCGTTTTCGTTCTTACGCATGTCCTTGATGCGCCTTAACACCGCGTCCGCGCCGCCCGTGGCGTACGCGATGTCGAACGCATCCGCACGCACGGTGAAGTAGGTGGCGTAAAATTCGAGCGGGTAATACACCTTGTAATAGGCTACGCGAAACGCCATCATTACATACGCGGCAGCGTGCGCGCGCGGGAACATGTACTTGATTTTTTTGCACGAGCCGATGAACCATTCCGGCACCGCGCCGTTTCGCATGGCGTTTTCCATCTCCTCGGAAACACCTTTTCCCTTTCGCACGTTTTCCATGATCTTAAACGACATGGAAGGGTCAAGCCCGCACCGAATGAGGTAGTTCATAATATCGTCGCGCGTGCAGATGACCTGCGAAAGCGTAGCAACGCCTTTTTCCACAAGCTCCTGGGCGTTTCCAAGCCACACATCCGTGCCGTGGGAAAGGCCCGAAATGCGCACAAGTTCCTCCATGGTCGTGGGGCGCGTCATCATGAGGATTTTTTCGCGCACAAACACTGTGCCGAATTCCGGCACCGCAAGGCTTCCCACGTCAAAACCAAGCTCCTTGAGTGAAACGCCCAAAGGCTCATCGGAGCTAAAAAGGCGCATCACGCTTTTATCATCGAGCGGTATGGTTTTGGGATCAAGCCCGGTCAAGTCCTGAAGCATCCTAAGCGCCGTCGGGTCGTCGTGGCCGAGGATGTCCAGCTTTACGAGCTTATCGTCCATGGCGTGGAAGTCGAAATGCGTGGTGATGATGTTTTTCTCTTTGTTGTCGGCCGGATACTGGATGGGCGTGAACTCCATGATGTCCATTTCCTCCGGCACGATCACGATGCCGCCCGGGTGCTGGCCCGTGGTACGCTTTACACCCGTACAGCCTTTCACGAGGCGGTCCACCTCCTCGCGCGAGGCGACGATTTTGTTTTCGTCGCAGTAGGACTTCACGTAGCCGTAAACGGTTTTGTCCTGCAAGCCGGAAATGGTGCCTGCGCGAAACGCGTGCCCCTCTCCGAACATGACCTCGGTGAATTTATGCGCCACCGGCTGGTATTCGCCGGAAAAGTTCAAATCGATATCGGGCGTTTTGTCGCCTTTGAAGCCCAAAAACACCTCGAAGGGGATGTCGTAGCCGAGCTTGAGGTATTGCGCGCCGCAGACGGTGCAGCTTTTATCGGGCATGTCCACACCGCAGGCGTATTTGTCGCGGTCCACGTCAAACTCGCTGTGACGGCAGTTGGGGCAGGCGTAATGCGGCGCGAGCGGGTTCACCTCGGTGATGCCGGCCATGGTCGCTACAAACGAGGAGCCGACCGAGCCGCGCGAGCCCACAAGATACCCGTCGGAAAGGGATTTTTGCACGAGCCGCTGCGCCATGAGATAGAGCGACGCATAGCCGTTGCCGATGATGGAGTTGAGCTCCTTGTCGAGCCTTTTTTGCACGATTTCGGGCAGCTCGTCGCCGTAAAGCTCGTGCGCGCGCTTCATGGCCATTTGGGTAAGTTCCTCGTTCGCGCCGGGGAACGTGGGCGCGTAGGTGCGCTTTTCATCCAAAAACGGCTTCATACGCTCGCAGCTTTCCGCGATGGCGTTGGGGTTGTGTACCACCACCTCAAGCGCCCTATCCTCTCCGAGGTAGGAAAACTCCTCGAGCATTTCGTCGGTGGTTTTGAAGTAGAGCGGCGCCTGCTGCTCGGCATCCTTAAAGTCGCGCGCGTGCATGATGATGGCGCGGAAAACCGAATCCTCAGGGTTGAGAAAATGCACGTCGCCCGTGGCGACCACGGGCTTTTGAAACTTATCGCCCAACGCAAGAATACGGCGGTTGAACTCCCGCAGGCATTCCTCATCCTTCACTTTGCCGTCGCGCAAAAGGAACTCGTTGTTGCCGATGGGCTGAATTTCAAGATAGTCGTAAAACGACGCGACCGTTTCGAGCGTTGCTTCGTCCTTCTCTTCGAGCACGGCACGAAACACCTCGCCCGCCTCGCACGCGGAGCCCACGATGATGCCCTCGCGGTGTATGTTGAGAAGGCTTCTTGGTATTTGCGGCACCTTTTTGAGATGATCAAGGTGCGCGTACGACACGAGCCGGTAAAGGTTCATAAGCCCCTCGTGGTTTTTGGCGAGAAGGATGATGTGGAAGTTGGAACGCTGACCTTTCACATGCGGCGGCGGGTCGCAATCACAAAGCGGAATGCGCTCCACATGGTTTTCCATAAGCTTTTCAAAAAGCGTATTTGCTACGCCGCTTAAAAGCTCCGCGCTTTCAAGCGCGCCAAAACGACCCCCTTCCGCGTGGGCAACGCCGAACGAGCGCGCCGCGGAAGCGAGCGTCACTTCCTTTATGTTTCGATCGAGATAATGCGTGAGCATGCCCACATCGACGTAAAGTTTACCGAGGTCAATCGAACAATCGTCTGCGCAGGCGCAAAAAAGCTTCAGCTCCGCGCCATCAAACAGCACCTTGGTGCTGCTGCCGCAAAACGCCGCAAGCTTTAAAAGCGCATCCTTAAGCGTACCCGCGTCCGAAAGCTCGTCCTGCGTAACGCCCGCACGCTTCAAAAGCTTCGGCTCCACCGCCACGGAAGGGTTGCAGAGCACGCGAAGCCGCTCGGTTATTCCCTCTTTTGTGAAACGCACCGCGCCGATCTCAAAGATGTGCTCGCGCCCGATGCCCTTTGTGGCGAGGCACGATACGGCCACATAGCTTTCCTCCACGGGAATGAGCGTACAATCCGGCACGAGGTAGCCCTCCACGCCGAGCACAACCTTAATGTCTTTGCCACTCTTTTTGAGCTTTTCCGCGGCGGAAACCGCGGCGGGAAACGCTTGCACCACGCCGTGGTCGGTGATGGCGACCGCGCTGTGGCCAAAGCGGGCGGCTGTGTTTACGGCGTCCTCGGGCTTTACAAGGCCGTCCATCGACGACATCTGCGTATGCAGGTGCAGCTCCACGCGCTTTTTTTCGCACTTATCCTCACGGCGCGGCTTTTGCACGCGGTTGACCGAATCCGGAAACAGGCACATGCGCCCCAAAAACTGATCGTGCCGGTAAGGCCCATGCAGCACGAGGTAATCGCCGTCCTTCTGAACGGCCTCAATTTTTTCAAAAAGCTTTTCTTGCCCTTTTTTAAAAAACAGCTTGAAGAGCGTGGTGCCCGTAAGGTCGGTAACGGCGGCGTTGATGATGCCACCCTCCGTCTTGGTGGGGCGAAGCTCCAGACTGACGATTTCCCCTTGTATGGTCACGGTTCCCGAAGTTTCGTTGAGCTCGCTCTGTTTGATGAGCTTGTCCACGCGGATGGCGCTTCCTAAAATGACCTCCGCACCATCTTTCTTTTTTGCGGCGGGCTTCGCAGCCCTTTTGGCCTCCTCGCGATAGAGCTCCTCTGGGTCTGCGCCGATGGGCGGCGTAAGCTCGCTGTCGCCAACCACGCAAAGCTCGGGCGCGGCGCCGTATTTTGTTTGGAGATGCCCCAAAAAGGCCCCTATCTCCGGCTCGGTGCAAAACTTGCCCACGAGGCTTTCGGGAATGCATACCTCCACGGTTTCGCCGTTGAGCTGCCAGCGCGAGCAAACGAGCGCCGGCCGCACGAACGGGTTCAGGTCACACCATTCCCTTTTGAGAAGTTCTGCCTTTTGTTCAAAGCTTTCAAAAAGTGCAAGCTCCGATTGGGAAAGCTCGAAGCGAAGCTCCACGGAGCAGCCGCCCATGAGCTTTTCCATGCCGCTTTTTATGCTTTCGCGCGCCGATGCCGGAAGCGGTTTTTTTAAAAGAACCGAGGCCTCAACCTTATTCGCTTTGGCGTGCAGGCGTATATCCGTAACTTCGGCGTCGTCGGCGCCGTTTTGTAAAAAGATCGTTTTCAGTCGTTCGTCCATGGCGTTTAGTCTAACATCTCTTTGGCGGCTTGCAAAAACTGTTCCACAACCTCGGGCAAGGGACCCGAGAACTCGCGCTCGCCATGCTTGAACACCACGGCGTTGTTTTCGCCGAAGGCGATGCCGATGTCGGCCTCCTTGGCTTCGCCCGGGCCGTTTACCGCGCAGCCCATCACCGCAACCTTAAGGTAACCCTTGTCGTTTGGCAGCTCCTCCGTTACACGCCGCGCAACCGTTTCAAGGTCCACCTTGCACCTGCCGCAGGTAGGACAGCTCACAAGCTCAACGCCCTCCTTGCGAAGTCCCACGCTGCGCAAAATCATGTGCGCGGCCTTCACCTCAAGCGCGGGATCGCCCGTGAGGGAAACGCGGAATGTATCGCCAATGCCTTCAAGTAGAAGCGAGCCGATNNNNCCGCCGCCGCAAGCCCCGCCTCCGTTACACCAAGATGCAAAGGATAATCACAGCGCATATCCGCCATACGGTAGGCCGCGACCGTATCCGGTACATTGGAGGCCTTGATCGAAATGACGGTGTCGTAAAAATTCTCACGCTCCAAAATGGCCGCGTGTTTGAGCGCGCTTTCCACCATTGCCTCCGGCGTAGGCCCATTGAAGCGCTCGAGCATGCTCTTTTCGAGTGAGCCCGCGTTAACGCCGATGCGCACGGGAACGCGAAGATCCTTCGCGCATGCCACAAGCTCACGCACGTTGGCGGCGTTGCCGATGTTGCCGGGGTTAAAGCGTATTTTGTGGACGCCGTTTTTCATCGCGCCGATGGCGAGTTTGTAGTCGAAATGAATGTCCGCGACAAGCGGTATGGAAATGCGCTCCAAAATGGCGGGGATTGCGTTCACGCAATCCTCGTTGTAAACCGAAACGCGCACGATTTCGCAGCCGGCGCGTTCAAGCCGCTTAATCTGCTCCACGGTGGCTTCAGCGTTTGCCGTATCCGTATTGGTCATGGATTGTATGGTAATCGGCGAACCGCCCCCCATGGGAACGTTTTTCACCATAACGGAACGCTTGATTTTACGAAGCATGTTTTTTACCCCCATCTTTCGTGCTGCTTTTGCCCCCAACGAAGCACAATGCGCTATGCTTACGCGGCTCAGCCTCCGAACAGGCCCGATACGTCCTTTACGACGAGATACGCCATGAGCGCCATCAAAAGAACGAATCCCACAAAGTGCACCACGCCCTCACGCTGCGGCGCAACGGGTTTGCCGCGCACCATTTCTACGAGCATGAACG
>DLFZ01000022.1:2327-3454 GCA_002482435.1 Christensenella sp. UBA7707 | reverse complement strand
GCGATGGTCGTAATGGTGCCCACAGGCCCCACAACGTCGCCGCTTTGCACGGTGCCTTGGAATACGGTGCCCAAGAACTTCACCATTTCAATTAGCATCGACCACACGTAGCCAAACGAGCGGCCGCACGCCTCAAAGAAGCCAAAATGAACGCGGGCGTAGTCAATTTGGATGCCGAGCATGTTGCGCCCGTCCGCCTGACTGTAAAAATCATGCACGGTCACGGTGACGCGTTCGCCGTTTCGGAGTACCGTTACGGGGCTCTCCTCGCTGTTTGCGCCAACGATAAAGTCGGTCGCCTGCGTGTAATACATGATCTCATGTCCATCCACGTTTACGAGGATATCGCCCGGCAAAAGCCCAGCTTCCTCCGCGGGAGAATTTTCAAAGCTGAATTCCTGAATCTGCGGCATATAATCCCCATACGCCACAAGCGCAACGATGGCGAAAATTATTGCGAAGATAAAGTTCATTACCGGCCCGGCTAGCACCACCAAAAAGCGTTTCCACACCTTTTGCGCGTTGAACGGAATTCCCGCTGCGGTACCGGCAGGCAAATCTTCATCCTCGCCGTAAAAGCGGCACATGCCGCCGATAGGAAGCGCGCGAAGCGCGTAATCGATGCCCTTTCTTTTGACCTTAAAGATAACAGGCCCCATGCCCACCGCAAATTCCACAATGCCAAAGCCCAAAAGTCTGCCTACGCCGTAATGCCCGAGCTCATGAACCACCACGAAAAAGCTCAGTACCACAAACGCAAGCAAAATGGATACAAACGTGCTCATCGAGCAAACCGCCTTTCTTGCTGAAAAGTAACCGCGCGCGCCGTCCTAGAGCGCGCGTCCGCCGCCACGAAACCGCTCGGTTTAGCGGGCAGCAGCCTCCGCCGCGATGCGGCGCGCCTGCGCGTCCGTCTGCAAAACGTCGTCAAGAGAAACGACATTCACGCGCGGCATACGCGCCATAACGGCTTCCACAAGCGCAGAAATGCCCAAAAACGAAAGTTCTCCGCGCATGAAACGCGAAACCGCAACCTCGTTTGCGGCATTGTACGCTACGGGCAATACGTTTCCCTCTCGAAGCGCCTCGTATGCGAGAGGGATCGCGGGAAATACGCGCGTATCCGC
>DLFZ01000022.1:0-2246 GCA_002482435.1 Christensenella sp. UBA7707 | reverse complement strand
CTCAACTGCGCGATGTTTGCGCCGTCTGAGAACTCCACCATCGAGTGAACGACCGATTCAGGATGCACGAGCACCGCGATTTTATCGCCAGGGATGTTGAAGAGATAGCTCGCCTCCATCACCTCGAGGCCCTTGTTAAAAAGGGTGGCGCTGTCTACGGTGATTTTTGCGCCCATGTTCCATGTGGGGTGTTTGGACGCCTGCGCGGGCGTAACGCTTTGGAGTTGTTCTTTCGAACAGCCGCGAAACGGCCCGCCGGAGGCGGTCAAAATAAGGCGCTTTACCTCGCGCTTTTTCCCTGAAAAAAGGCATTGAAACAGGGCGGACTGCTCGCTGTCCACAGGGAGAATGCGCCCTTTGCTGCGCTTTTGTACCTCGCTTAAGGGCTTATGCGCGCACACCACGCTTTCCTTGTTGGCAAGCGCAACGTCCTTGTTGGCATTGAGCGCCGCAAACAGCGGGCGCGTACCTGCAAAGCCCGAAATGCCGTTGACTACGATGTCCGATTCATCGTACGCAGCACAAATCTCCGCCGCGTCCTCACCCCAAACAAGCTTTATGCCGCTAGGAAGATGTGCTTTTACTTCCCTCGCGGCAGCTTCGTCCGTTACGCCTACAAGGGAGGGCGAAAATTGTTTGACCTGCTCCAAAATGCGCGCGACGTTCTTGTTCGCGCACAGCGCCGCAAGCTGAAACTCAGGATGCGCGCGGAGCACGTCGAGCGTTTGCGTACCGATAGAGCCGGTGCTGCCTAATACACTTACGCGTTTTACCATACCTGTATTCCGCAAATCAATGAAAAATAGACGTACGCCATGGGCGCACACATCAAAACGCTGTCGAGCCTATCTAGCGTGCCGCCGTGTCCGGGGAAAATGCGTCCAAAATCCTTCACCTGCGCCCAGCGCTTGACCGACGAGGCGAAAAGATCGCCGATCTGGCCGGTAGCGCCCATCAAAAGCCCGAGAATGAGCATGTGGTGAAGCGGGAACGCGCCGTGAAACAGCAGCTGCACATAGTAAGAAAGAAGCCCACCAACGATCCCACCCACAAGCCCGCCGATGCTCCCCGCAACGGTTTTGTTGGGGCTAAGGTGCGGGCAAAGCTTACGCTTGCCGAAAAATGTGCCGAAAAAATACGCGAACGTGTCCCCGAGAAGCGGCCCCGCAAACATCAGAAACATCGCCGTGCGGCTAAACGCGTAGTCGGGATTCGCCACGTTTTCTATCAGTATAGCATAAAGCGCAAGCGGATACACGAAAACAGCAAGTGACAAAAGTGTGTCCTGCGTATTGCGGTTTTTGTTGAACACGCGCTCGGCAAACACCGCAAACACGCAAAGGAAGAACAGCGCGATCTCTGCGGGCGCGCCAAGGNNAAAAAAAGAGCGATCTGCGCGGGCGCGCCAAGGAACGCGCGCGCGGCGTAAAAAAGCGCCGCAAATGCGTAGGCGCTCCAGAGAAACGGCGAGACGCCCTTCGCCCTGTATACGCCGCCCATTTCATGCACGCTCAAAAGCGCGAACAGCGTAAGCGCAACGCCCTGTACGATACCCGAAAAGTAGAGCACCGCCACAAACAAGGCGGCAAGAAGCACCCCCACAACGATTCTCTTCCCCATAGTCCCCCTCACTTCACGGTTCCGTAGCGCCTGTCGCGGCGCTGGAATTCTTTCAGGGCTTCGATGTACTTTTTCTCGCTGAAATCCGGCCAGTAGGTATCCGTAAAATAAAGCTCCGCGTACGCAGCCTGCAAAAGCATAAAGTTGCTCAAACGCATTTCCCCACCCGTGCGGATCACAAGGTCCAGCTGAGGAAGCCCACTCGTATATAGGCAATCAAAAAGCAATGCCTCGTCGATCTCCTGCGGCAAAAGCTCACCCGAAACGGCCTTTTTTGAAAGAACCCTCACCGCGCGCACAAGCTCCGCACGGCTGCCGTAATTGAGCGCAATGTTGAGCTTAAGCCCTTCGTTCAGGTGCGTTTTTTCGGTCGCCCGCGCCACGGCTTCGCGAACGGCGGTAGGAAAGGCTTCGGTTTCGCCCAAAATGCGGATGCAAACGCCATTTTCGTGCAACTCGTTGATCTCGCGCGTAAAATATTCCACCAGAAGGTCGAAAAGTGCCCCCACCTCTTCTCTCGGGCGCGACCAGTTTTCCGTAGAAAACGCGTAGAGCGAAAGCGCTTCAATGGAAAGATCCGACGAGAGGCGGATGGTGCTTTTGAGCTTGTCCATCGCCGCGCGGTG
>DLFZ01000173.1:4180-7522 GCA_002482435.1 Christensenella sp. UBA7707 | reverse complement strand
GGTTGATTGATGCCGCAGCCGCGGCAAGCTTTTAAAAAAGATGTTCGAGCGTTTTCGAAACGGCCTCCGTCACATCGCGCGAGAGAAGCATGCGTTCCTTCAAAAGCTCCATCGCCCGATCGGCCGACGTGCCCAGTACATACGCAGCCGCACAAGCCGCCTCAAACGAATTGAGCCCCTGCCCCAAAAACGCGAGGCCGATGCCCGTTAAAACATCGCCGCTCCCGCCTTTTGCAAGCCCGGCGTTACCCGTTTCGTTGCGGTATACGCGCCCGTCCGGCGCGGCAATGTAGCTCACCGCACTTTTTAAAAGCACCGTACAGCCCCATGCAGCTGCGTATTCAAGCGCCGTTTGTTCGGGCGCCGCTACAATTTGCTCCACGCTTTTTCCCGTAAGCCGCGCCATTTCGCCCGGATGAGGTGTAAGCACAACCTCGGAATGCAGTGCGCCGGGAAACGCGCTTGTACTAGAAAGTGCATTGAGCGCATCCGCATCAAGCACGATTTTCTTTTTCACATCAAGCGCGCGAAGCACTGCGGTGGTCACGCCGCCTCCGCTTCCCATTCCCGGCCCTGCTGCGATGCAGCTGCAAGCATCCAGAAACGAGTCGAGCATGCGGAGATCCGGTGCATCCCATGCCCCTATAAGGCCTGTTGCCATAGTTTCAGGCAACGCGTAGAACGCAGGGAGAATGCTTTGCGGTACAAGCGCCTTAAGTGTGCCGATCCCCGCGCGCAAAGCCGCCGCGCACGCCATAACCGCTGCACCAGAAAAGCCCTCGCTTCCGGCGAGCATCAGTCCCTTGCCGTGGCTTCCCTTGTTGGATTGTTTGTCGCGTTCTCCGAGAAAGCCCTTGACTTCCTCGAAGGAAAGAAGCTGTGCCAAAGCAACCTCCTAAAAGCCGCTCCATTGAAAAACAGGGCGGTTGTCCCGCCCCATATTCTTATGCCGTTAATCTTCCAGAATCGCTTGCGCCACCGCAAGCTCTTTGATGTGAGAAATGCTTACGAGCACCCTTTTGCCGCAAAGCTCATTCATGCGGTCAAGTGCCCCGCAGCTAAGCGTGGTATACGGTGCGCCGTTCTCGTCGTGCAATATTTCAATGTCGCGCCATTTCACGCCATTGAACCCAACGGCAAGCGCCTTTGCGATGGCTTCTTTTGCCGCAAACATCCCAGCGATGGTCTGCGGGTTAAAGTTCATCCGCTCAAAATACTGCTTTTCCGCAGCTGTAAAAATACGCTCCAAAAAACCGGCCCGTTCCGATGCTTTGCTTACCCTCGAAACCTCGATGATGTCGATACCGGTGCCTATCACCATGAAAAAATCCGTCCTTCAACTTTGTGGTACGCCCGCGGCCGAATAAAACCGACACGCTGCATGTTTCTCTATTTTACCATGGAACCTTTATTTGTCAAACCCCACGGCGTTGAGCACGGAGCCGCTTACCGCTTGCACAGCCGCCATGAGTACGGCTGTGAACGGCACCCCCGAAACCTTTCCTGTGGAAAGCCCGAAAAATGTATCGCCGTCGTAGGGGGTATGCACGGGGCGAATGGCAAGCGCCAGCCCATCGTGCGCAATGGCGGCCAGCTTGTTTGTTTCCTCACGGCTTAAAGCCGCGTTGGTCGCAACAACACCGATGGTTGTGTTGCCAAACGCTGCGGCAGCCGCACGCATCTTTTCTTCTTTTGTCAAAAGACGCCCGTCTTTTTGCGCACCCGCAACGATGCTTCCATTTTCTGGGTTGTAAATCTCCCCAAGCGCATTCACCACCGTAAGCGCCGCAACCTTTATGCCGCCAAAAAGCTCCACGCAAAAACTGCCAAGCCCGCCCTTCGCCGCGTGTTGCGGGCCAAAAAGCTTCGCGATCGTCGCACCCGTACCTGCGCCAACGCTTCCCGTTTCAAACGCGCCGTCCTTTGCGGCCTCACATGCCAAGTAGCCTTCCCGCTTGCCCGGGCGAACGCGGAAGTCGCCTACGCCAAGGTCGAAAATGACGGCTGCCGGCACGATGGGTACCACCGCAGGCGGCGAAACAAAGCCGATCCCTTTTTCCTCCAAATACTGCATAGCACCGGAGGCCGCGTCGAGCCCGTAGGCGCTGCCGCCGCACAGCATCAGCGCGTGAATGCGGTCCACAAGGTTGTAGCCACGCAGAAGATCCGTTTCGCGGGTTCCCGGCGCGCAGCCGCGCACGTCCACACCCGCAACCGCACCGCTCTCGCACAAAACGGCGGTGCAGCCCGTAAGAGCCACAGCATCGGTATAATGCCCAACCTTGATGCCTTCGATCTGCGTCAAATAACCGGCCATTTCAGCCCTCCTGTTCTTCTTTTGCTCCTCGCACCGAAACGTCCCCGGCGTTTACGGTAACAAGCGCACCATCGCCCGTTCGCACCATCAGCCTGCCAAGTCCATCGAGCGACTCCGCAACACCGCGAAACACGCCGTTTGCGTCCATGACATCCACCGCTTTTTTCAGTGTACAGCTAACGGGCGCGTAGCGGGCAAGAATGCTTTCAAAACCTTCCTCCGTTTCGCAAAGCAAAAAAACGGGTTCCATCGCATTAAGTGCCGCACAAAGCACAGCTTCGCGTGCAAGCACTTTTCCTGCCGCAAGGCATAGCGAGGTCGCCGTGTCCTTAATTTCCCCATGAAACGAGGTTTGATTTACATTGATGCCAACACCTGCTACAAAAAAACATGCGCCGCCGCAAAACCCCGCCTCCAGAAGAATGCCCGAAAGCTTCTTCTTTTCATATAGCAAATCGTTGGGCCATTTGATTTTTGCCGCAACGCCAAGCGAGGCGAACGCGTCGCAAAGCCCGAGCGCGGCCGCAATGGGGTAGCGCGGTGCAAGCTCCGCCGCGACGGGCGGCCGCAGCACAATGCTCATACATATGGATTGCTCCTTTTCGTCGCTCCATCCCCTGCCGCGTCTGCCGCGCCCCGCGGTTTGGTGCTCGCTTACCACAAGCTGCCCGTGCGGGCAGCCCTCATACGCCATGCGCTTTGCGAATGCGTTTGTGGAATCCACTGTTTCCAAAAAAACGGCGTTTCTGCCGAGGGCTTCGGTTTTTAGAAGCGCACCGTTTCCAAAAAGCTCACGCCTCATCATCGCTTTGCGCTTCCCCTTCCAAAAAGGCAGCCTCCGTACCTTCGGCATCACCGTAGAGGTGTTCGATCACAGGTTTTACGGTTTCATAGCCAAACCCCCGCGCGGCAAGCCTTTGCGCCATGCGTCGTTTTGCCTCCTCGGTTTCAAGCTGTGAAAACCGCGGCATTAGTTTTTCAGCGGCTCCCCGCGCGTTTTGAAGCTCGGTCGCGTCATCCACCTG
>DLFZ01000173.1:0-4148 GCA_002482435.1 Christensenella sp. UBA7707 | reverse complement strand
TTAATTTTTTGCGGCTTACAGGCTTTGTGCGAAGACGCGACTCCACAAAGTCCGAGGCATATTTGTGGTCGTTCAGATAATTTAGTTCTTTTAGGCGCACAATGACCTGCTCCACCTCGTACTCGCCATAGCTGAGCGAATCGAGCTTGTTTTCCATTTCGCGCACGGTGCGTGCTTTTGCGCTCAAATAGTCGAGCGCGGCATCCATAGGGCTTTTTGAACGGTTTTTTTTCGCCATTTCATACCTGCCGTCGTTTTCTATTATAATACCGCATCGAAAGCGCATACTAAAGTCATAACGCCTAAAATTTCAAACAGGAGGTCGAAACATGCCGATGAATCAAAATCCGACGCCGTTTGCGCAACCCGCGCAGATCGAATCCAAAAACCTTGACATCGTGAAGGATCAGATGTACCACGAAGCGCTCGCTTACAAAAAATGCACCGTTTATTCGCAGTTTTTTACGGAGCAGCCGCTCAAGGATATGGCAAACAACATGGCGCAGCACCACAAGCAGCACTTTGACGCGCTGCAAAACTACCTCAACAGCCATCAGTAAGGAGGAACCACCATGCAGCAAAACGCACCCATGAGCCAGCAGGAACTTTTGACCGACCTTTTGAGTCAGGAAAAGCAGGCTGTAAAGGACTACGCCGGCAACATCACCGAGGCTTCCTGCAGCAATTTGAGGCAGCTTCTTCTCAGCAACATGACCGAATGCTCCTGTGACCAGTTCACGGTGTTTGAGGAAATGAAAAACCGCAACATTTACAAAACCAAGGACGCGCCGGACAACGAAGTACAGACGACCAAGCAGGAGATGCAAACGCTCAAACAGCAAACGGGGATGTAACGCTTCTTAGATTGTCAAAAACAAGGGCTTTGCCCTTGTTTTATTTTAGCACAAAATCGATTTTTTTGCGGTTAAAGCGAATGTTCGCGCTTTTCTTCATCCAAACGCAAAAGCAAAAGCGCTTCCCTATTTTTGATGTCCTCCGCCGTAAGGGGTTTTTGCGCGGTACCCATACAATCCGTACAAACGTTAAAACATTCGGGGCAGCGGCAGCCGCTTTCAAGCCCGCGCTCAGACTGCACCATATAGGCACCGCACACCCTGCATGAACATCTCATCTCTTCGCTCCCTCCTGCACGGGAGTAGGCACGGGCGTTTCACTTCCCGCCCCCGACGCATCGAAAATTTCGGGCACCGTCGTTTTTTCAGCCTGTGCGGCGGGCGCAACGACAGCTCCATTGAGCGCATTTGAGGCAGTAAGCTTGATAAGCGGACTCTCCGACTTCAAAAACTCCGCAAGCTGTAAAATGGGAATGGAGAACTGCGGCGCGGGGTTAACGTAAGTGGTGATTTCGTACTGGCGGTAAACAAGCACGAGCTTGTCACCAGAAATGTAGTAAAGCTGCTCGTCCGTCACCGGCATTACGTCGCACAAAAGCGTAAGTCCTTTGTCCTGTGCCTGCAAGGTAACGATGTCGGGCAGTATGCGCCGCCATCTGTCGTTTTCTTCGTCAAAATAATCCGCAATGGAAAGCTTTTCGCCGCTTTCCACATCGTAATTCAAAGGAAGCACGCTGATGAGTTCTTCGGTTTCGGCATCCTGCACAAAAATTACCGCAGAAAAAATACCCTTGCTGTTGTTGGTGATTTTATAAGTGGTAAACACCTGTGCCTCAGCCTCGTCCGCACAGGCAATCACGTCGTTTTTGATGGAGGCGTTGATCTTTTCGGCATGTTCGCCCTCAATGTACGGGTAAAGGAGCACGCCTTCGCTGTTTGATATGACGCCGCGCGTAATTTCGAGTGCGGGAATTTCCGTAGCCACAGGCGCGGCGCTCGGTGAAATCCGCACAACTGCCGCTGTGGAAGCGTTCTCCGCATCGCCCGCACCGGAACAAGCGGACAAAAAAAGCGCAACGGCCACGCACAAAACGGAGCCTGCAGCCCATGCGCGTTTCATTGCACTTTCCCCCTTTCATTCATACCTTTTCACCAAATTATAGCATGCAAAAGCCTGTTTACGGTATGAACAAACGGTTAAATAACGGTCAGAACCTCAAAAAAACAAGGGATTGTCAAGGAGCATATCACGCCTTTTCATGCGACTTTGACAACATGTGCGTCAAAGCGGATGAAAACCAAAAGGCTTTCTCACCCTGCGCACTTTGCTGGCCAAAATACAAAGTATTTTAAGCAAAGCGTGTAAACCTCAAAGAAGTGCCTCGCGGCACTTCTTTGACAACAACAAACGGTTAAAGAACGGTCAGAACCTCGGTGTTTTTAAGTGCGGTTTCAATCATAGCGGAAAAGTCCACCTTCGCCTCGCTCTTGCGGATCGACTCTACTGAGGGCTTTGTTACAGGGTGCTCCGGCACAAACACGGTGCAGCAATCTTCATAAGGGAGAATTGAAGTGGCAAGGNNATCCTCATAAGGGAGAATCGATGTGGCAAAGGTATTGATTTTTTTCGCGATCGTAACAATCTCTTCCTTGTCAAAACCGATGAGCGGGCGAAACACAGGCATATCTACCGCATCGTTTGTAACGCAAAGGCTCTCAAGCGTTTGGCTCGCCACCTGCCCGAGCGCCTCGCCCGTAACAAGCGCCAAGGCGCCGTCTTTTTTTGCGAGGGTTTCCGCGATTTTCATCATGAGCCTTCGCATAATAACGGTAGTTTCCTTGGGCGGGCATTTGTCGTAAATCGCCAGCTGAATTTCCGTAAACGGCACAAGGTGCAGACGCACCTCACCGGAATATGCGGCAACAAGCTTTGTGAGCGCAATCACTTTGTCGCGCGCGCGCTCGCTTGTGTAAGGGTAACTATAAAAATGCACCGCGGAAAGCTCCAGCCCGCGCTTTGCCATGAGGTAGCCTGCCACCGGGCTGTCGATGCCGCCCGAAATCAAAAGCGCCGCGCGCCCGGCGGTGCCGGTCGGCATGCCGCCCGCGCACATAATCTCCTCAACATACACATAAGCGCTGTCGCGCACCTCAACGCACACATTGATTTCGGGCGCGTGCACATCCACGCTGAGCGCTTCTGGAAACTCCTGAAGGAGCCGGTGCCCAAGCTCGCGGCAGATCTGCTGTGAATCGAGCGGAAAGCGCTTGTCGCCCCGGCGGGCAAACACCTTGAAGCTCGCTTTTTCACGTTTTTCAAGCTCGGCTGTAAGAAGCGCTTTCGCCGCATGGACGATCGTTTCAAAATCCTTTTCCACGCTGAGCGCGGGACTGATCGAATGGATGCCAAATACCTTTTCAAGCTTTGCTAAGGCACCTTCATAATCCTGTTCCTTGAGGCCCCGCACATAGATACGACCCTGCTCATAGCGCGAGGATGCACCGCTCCCGGCAATTGCGCCGTTGATTCGCTGCAAAAGCTTGCGTTCAAAAAAGGGTCTGTTCAGGCCCTTCAGGTGTATTTCGCCGTAACGGATCAGCAGTATTTTTTCCATGGTTCCTCCAAAGGCTTTATCTTCTCGCGTAACGCCGCAGCATGGGCAAAAGCTCAGCGATGGCATTGGCGGCTTCGTCGATTTCGAAAGGTGTGGTCATGGGGCAAAGGCTGAAGCGTATCGCACCCTCCTGCCGCTCTCCTACCACGCCCATGGCGGTTAGGATGCGGTTTTTTCCTGCTTTGTGCGCCGCGCACGCGGAACCTGTTGAAACGTAGATCCCCTTTGCTTCTAATGCGTGCAAAAGCACCTCGCCGCGAACGCCCAGAAAAGAAGCATTCAAAATATGCGGCGCGCCCGCTTCCGCCTCCGGCCCGTTCAAAAGCACCCTTTCAAGCGTACTCAGGCGGTCGCGCAACCTACGTTTGCAAGCATACATGGATTCGCGAAACTGCGCAAGGTTTTTTAAGTA
Organism: Christensenella sp. UBA7707; assembly: GCA_002482435.1. Lineage (GTDB taxonomy): Bacteria > Bacillota > Clostridia > Christensenellales > CAG-138 > UBA7707. Next base: position 267 of record DLFZ01000173.1, on the reverse strand, counting down.
AATTTGCAGCGCAGCATCCATCCCCATGATGCCCGGGGTATTGAGCGTGCCGGAACGCAGGTTTTTCTCCTGCCCGCCCCCCGTTTGCCCTCCCGCAAAACGAAGCCCTTTCTTTACATAAAGCGCTCCCACGCCCTTAGGCCCGTGAAACTTATGGGCACTCACGCTGTAAAGGTCACAGTTTTTCGCTTCGAAAGGCACTTTTAAAAAGCCTTGTACACCGTCGCAGTGAACGACGGCCTGCGGCGCTCTCCGTTTTACAAGCCG
>DLFZ01000184.1 GCA_002482435.1 Christensenella sp. UBA7707 | reverse complement strand
AGAGCCGCTTATTTCCAAGCAGTGGTTTGTGGATATGAAACCGCTCGCCAAGCCCGCCAACGAGCAGGTGCGAGGCGGCGAGGTGAAGTTCGTTCCCGAGCGGTTCGACAAAACCTATTTTAACTTTATGGATAACATCAAGGACTGGTGCATTTCGCGCCAACTCTGGTGGGGCCATAGGATACCGGCCTACTACTGCGACGCCTGCGGCGAAACCATTGTGCAGGAAACCGCGCCGCACGCCTGCCCCAAATGCGGCTATACCGCTTTGCGTCAGGATGAAGACGTGCTCGACACATGGTTTAGCTCGGGTCTTTGGCCGTTCTCCACGCTCGGCTGNNCACCAGATCCCGGCCTGGTACGGGCCGGACGGCTCGGTCTTCGTCGAGGAGACGGAAGAGGCCGCCGTTGCCGCCGCGCTCGCCCATTGCGTGCAGAACGGCATCATCACCGATGCCGAGGCGCAGGAACTCGCCGCCGATCCGGAAAAGCGCGCGGCGCTGATCACCCGCGACGAGGATGTGCTCGACACCTGGTTCTCCTCCGCTTTGTGGCCGTTCTCCACGCTCGGCTGGCCGGACAATACAGAAGAACTAAAGTATTTCTACCCCACCAACACGCTTGTAACGGGGTATGAGATCATTTTCTTCTGGGTTGCACGTATGATCGTGTTCGGCATGGAGGTTATGGGACAAAAGCCGTTTGACACGGTGTACATCCACGGCATCATGCGTGACGATCAGGGCAGAAAAATGTCCAAGTCCCTCGGCAACGGCGTGGATCCGCTTGGCATCATCAACGATTATGGTGCGGACTCACTGCGCTTCAGCCTGCTCACCGGTACCTCGGCGGGCAACGACATGCGCTTCCAGATCAAGAAGGTGGAAGCCGCGCGCAACTTCTGCAACAAGGTCTACAACGCCGCGCGCTTCGTGCTGATGAACCTTGGTGACGAGCCTGCCGGAGAAATCGACCTTTCCGCGCTTGACATGGCGGACAAATGGATTTTGCACCGCCTGAACACCGTCGCCAAAGAGGTAAGCGATAACCTTGACTCCTACGACCTCAACCTTGCCGTACAAAAGGTGTACGATTTTATTTGGACGGAGTTTTGCGATTGGTACATTGAAATGGCCAAGCCGCGCCTCAACGGCGCGGACGAAGCGGGCAAGAAAAACGTGCGCGCCATCCTCGTAAGGGTGCTTCGCGACGCGCTTAAGCTTTTACACCCGTTCATGCCATTCATCACCGAGGAAATCTACGGCAACCTTCCCGGAAGCTCCGAAACCATTATGCTGGCCGATTGGCCGCGCTACGACGAGCGGTTGAACTTCCCCGAAGCGGCTGCTACCATGGACGGCGTTACGGAGCTTATACGCTCCATCCGCAACATCCGGGCGGAAATGAACGTGCCGCCCGCGAAGCGCATCGTGCTCACGCTTGTCGCCAAGCAGTGCGATAGTGCAGCGTGCGAAGCGGCTTCTATCTATCTGATGAAGCTTGCGGGTTGCGAAAGCGTACGCGTGCAGCTTGATAAGGCGGGCATTGAGCCCAATGCCGTTTCTGCGGTTTGTGCGCTTGCAGAGGCGTTTATCCCGCTTGACCAGCTCGTTGATATGGAGAAGGAGATTGAGCGCGTCAAAAAAGAAATTGAGCGCGTAGAAGGCGAGGTTGCCCGTGCTGAGGCGAAGCTAAACAACGAAGGCTTTGTGGCGAAGGCACCCCAACGCGTGATCGACGAGGAGCGCCAGAAGCTTGAAAACGCGAAGGATATGAAAGCGAAGCTTGCGGCGAGGCTGAGCGAACTGAAAAAATAAAAGTAAGAGAAAAAGGAAGCTCCGCGGAAAATATCTGCGGAGCTTCTACTTGTTTAAAAAAGGTTGGGGAAGGTGAAGCTTTCGATACCCGCAAGGTAAGTTGCAATGCTTTTGATGTTTTCCAATGAAAGAAAAATTTCTGCGGGCTCCTGCACTTTCACAAGGTGCAAAGCGGTACTGATCTCTGTGTCGAGCATGTCCACATCTTCGTGGTCAAAAAAGAGCTTCAAAACGTCGCCGGAGGCCTGGAATCGCTTGTCGATTTGCTGCAGGTTCGCTTCTGCGGATGCCCAGTTTTGCGCATGCACGTCTGTTTCCGCTTTCACCACATACATGGTTATCTCGCGACTCATATTGCCAACGTAAATGTGTGAAAAAATAAAAAGGCCAAGAAGAACAACGATGGCGGCGATAGCAGCGATTTTGTTGGCAAGTTTGAACTCGTGCGCACTCGTCATAAGCTCTCCTTTGTGGAAACAAAGCGAACGAGACTTCCTTCGCGCGCCTTCAATTGTGTGTGAAGTATGCCGTTTTCGTTGAGTTGTGCAATAAGCACCTGATTTGGATTTTTTATGTCAATGCGTGCGAGTTGGCGCAACAGCCACGGCTCGTCATGGCCTGCTTGCCGAAGCGCCTGTTCGTGTATGCTTCCATCCTGAATCAAAACATAGGCAAGTGCAGCGGCAGGGGAGGCAAGCTGCAAGTCTTGAAGCGTGGGGGTGCGCGAAGGGCCTTTCAAAAGCACACTCAAGTTGCCGTTGGTTTCTAAAATTGCGTATTCGACGCTGGAAAGCTCGAACACGTCTTTATCGCGAAGCTGTTCCAATAAATCACTTAAGGTGTAGCGTGCGTCGTGCAGCACTTTCTCCTGCACCACGCCGCGGCTGATAACGATCAATGGGGTGCCGCAAAGAAGTGAACGCATTTTTTCGCTTTTGAGCGAAAGCGCGGAAATGATCTGCTGCACGAGAAACAGCGCCAAAATGGGGACAACGCCGTAAAGTAGNNGGTATGCCGGTGTTGGAAGCGGGTTCTGAGGCAAGGTCGGCGATCAAAAGCGTCATAATAAGGTCGTAGGGTTGCAAATCGCTGATCTGACGTTTGCCGGTAAGGCGAATTATCACGAATACCAAAAGGTACAGTATAATGGCTCTGGCGAACAAAACGAGCATGTCAAAAAACACCTCCGTGGCTAGCATGCGCAAAAAGCTGATCGATTAAGCGAATTTTTCCGAATGAGAGCGNNATGGAAGCGGTAGGATTGTTTGCTTGCACTTAGGCGGCAAAAAGTTATGCACCGTCCTTGACATAGGTGGTGCTTTCTGCTAAAATACCATATTGTCGGCGGAAACGAACCGGCGAAACGACAGAAGGCGCAAAGCGGCATAATCAAATGCGCCTGTAGCTCAGCAGGAT
>DLFZ01000080.1 GCA_002482435.1 Christensenella sp. UBA7707 | reverse complement strand
CGTTTGATACGGCGGAAGGCGTTTCTGAAAGCTCGGTTTTGCAGTTTTGGGCGCAGGACCCCTCACAGGCGCTTAAAAAGGGCATGAAGCTTATCGTATCGCCGCCCAACAGGGCATATATCGATATGAAGTATGACGAGCAAACGCCAATCGGCCTTAAATGGGCGGGGTATATTTCAACGGAAACCTCCTACAGCTGGTCGCCCTTGGACTATGTGACACAAAACGCGGTGCTGGGTGTTGAGTGCCCGTTATGGACGGAAACGATACGGACGATGGACGACGTCGAATACCTTGCTTTCCCGCGCCTTTTGAGCCATGCTGAAATCGGCTGGACGAACGATGCGCAGCGCGCGTGGAACGAGTACCGCAAGCGTCTTGCGGCGTTTGCCCCAAGGCTTGCGGCGCAGGACGTCGGGTACTATGAAGACCCTGCCGTGCCTTGGAACTAGGAGAACCGGAAAGCTTTCTACCTTATGAAGCTCAAACAAAGCATTTTGCCGCCCGCAAAGCTTCGCGGGCGGTTGCTTGTTTGCCACCAAATTACCGTGTTTTGCCTTTTTGGAAACTTTCTTGCACGGCGATTGCCCGGGAAATGTCACGCTGTCTTTGGGTGTATGCGCATTTTTCGGGCGGCTTGACACTACACGGCGGTTCATGTAACATGCAATCAGCGGGCCTATCCCGCGCATTTCCTTAAAATTCCGCATGAAAGAAGTGAAGCGCCATGCTTGAAGCAAAGCGCAAATATCCTGCCCTCTACAAGAATTTGAGTGCCATCCAAAAGAAAACCTTCCGCCGCGTCGCAAAGCTTAAGGCTTTTCTTTTGAAAAGCGCGGAACCCATTCCTTTTGCAGAGCTAAAACAGGAGGATTTCCGCCCCGCAAAGCCTATTGAGCCATGGGGGAGAACCTATGCCTGCGCGTGGCTCAAGCTTATGGGAACTGTGCCGCAGGGCGTTAAAAAACCCGTGCTCATCCTCGACAACACGGGGGAGTGCCTTCTTTGCACCGAAAACGGCGTTCCGTTTGACGCGGTTACTTTTGTGAAGATCACGGGTGATCTGCCGCAAAGCTCCGGCAGACGCCGCGCAAACGACCTGCCATTCCATGAGGGTGAGAGCTTTACCGTATACGGTGAGTGCGGCTTCAACGGCTTTGTTCCCATGCAGTTTGACCAAGGGCTTTTTCGCGGCGCGTGGGTGGGTGAGCGCAACGAGGAAGTTTTTTCGTATTATTATGATTATCTCGCACTTTTGCTTCTTGCGGGGTCTACCTCCGATGAGGCGCTTTCAGCTGCTCTTGCGGACGCTCTGAAGCGCTCGTTTGAATCGTTTGGGCGCGGCGACGCGATAGGTGCGAGAGAACTCTTGAAAGAAAATCTTCAAATGCCCTCGGAGGATCCGCTCGTGTTTACCGCCATAGGCCACGGGCATCTCGACCTTGCGTGGTTGTGGCCCATCCGCGAAACCGTAAGAAAGGCGGCGCGCACCTACTCAATCGCGCTTGCCAACATCGAAAAATACCCGTGGTACATCTACGGCACAAGCCAGCCCCAGCAGCTTTTGTGGATGAAGGAAAGCTATCCTTCCATTTTTGCGCGCGTCAAACAGGCGATCGCAGACGGGCGCATTGAGGCGCAGGGCGGCTTTTTTGCCGAGTGCGATACCAACCTTCCTTCCGGCGAGTCGCTCATCCGGCAGGCGCTTTACGGCAAGCGCGTATGGGCGGAGGAATTCGGTCAGAAGCTTCGCATGTGCTGGCTGCCCGATGCGTTTGGGTACAGCGGCAACCTGCCGCAAATTTTAAAAAAGTGCGGCATGGACTATTTTTCCACCATCAAGCTTTCGTGGAACAAGGTGAATGTGTTCCCCTACCGTACCTTCTACTGGCACGGTATCGATGGCAGCAGCGTGCTTGTGCATATGCCACCCGAGGAGGATTATAACAGCGCCGCGGGCGCGCATAACCTTTTAACCGCCAAAAAGCGCTACCCCGAAAAGGAGCTTGATACTGCGCTTTTGGTGTACGGCACGGGCGATGGCGGCGGCGGCCCCGCCGAGCGGCATGTGGAGCTTATCTCGCGCGAATGGAGCCTTAATGGCATCCCGCGCGTGGCGCCGGGCAAAGCGGAAAGCTTTTTTGAGGCGCTCTCCAAAAAGGAAATCCCACACAGCTACAAGGGCGAACTCTATTTGGAAACGCATCAGGGTACCTATACCACGCAAGGGAAAAACAAATACTACAACCGCCTTTTAGAAAGGCTTTTACACGAGGCGGAGGCGGCAAGCGTGCTTGCCGGAAAAGAACTTCCGCAAGCTGAACTCGACAAGCTTTGGCAGGAAGTGCTACTTTACCAGTTCCACGACATCATCCCCGGGTCTTCCGTGAAGCGCGTGTACGACGAAACGACCCCGCGCTATCAGGCGATGGAGGCGCAGATCAACGGCTATGTGGAGGGCGCATTCGCAGGTGAGCAAAAGCCGCTTGCGGCGGTGAACCTCACCTCGTTTGAGCGCAGGGAATGTGTAAAGCACGGCGGCAAATGGTACCGCGCGAACGTGAAGCCTTACGCGGCGGCGGTTTTAGAGGAAGCGGGCGAGGCAGCTTCCGACCTTTCGGTTGGCGAAAACACCATTTCCAATGGCATTCTCACGCTCACCTTCGGTAAAGGTGGGGAAATCGTTTCGTGCAAGCACAAAAACGACCGAGAGCTTTCGGGCGGCTTTTTGAACCGCCTTATGCTTTATCAGGACAGGTTCGTTTACCCCTTCAATGCGTGGGACATCGACCAGTCGTACCACAAGCGTAGCGCAAAAACGCTTCGCGCGCTTTCGGGAAAAGCAAGTGCCGACGGGATGCGCGTCGTTTACAAAAACCTTTATAAATTCGGCAAATCGACCGTCATACAGGATGTCATTCTTGAAGCGGGCAGCGAAACGGTGCGCTTTGAAACGTATGTGGACTGGCGCGAAACCTTCAAAATGCTGCGCGCGGACTTTATGCCAGCCGACTACGGCGATACCGTGCGCTGTGAGATACAATTTGGCAGCATCGNNTCGAACGCCCCACCACGGAAAACGACAGCGTGGAGCGCGCGCAGTTTGAAATCTGCGCCCACAAATACGTTGCCGTACAGGGCGAGGTGGGCGGCTTTGCGCTTTTGAACGACTCTAAGTACGGCCACCGCGTCAAAAATGGCAAGCTGAGCCTTAACCTTTTGCGCTCGCCCGTGTTCCCCGATCCGAAGGCCGATAAGGGAGAGCACCGCTTCACCTACGCGTTTTGCCCATTTGAAAAGGACGATTACCTTACGCCTGTGCGCGAGGGGTACAGGCTCAACAACCCCCTTCGCGTTCTCTCTTGCGGCACGTATGAAAGCCTCGTGTCGTCGAGCAACCCCGGCGTAGTGATCGAAACGGTAAAGCGTGCGGAAAACGGAAACGGTGTTGTTGTGCGCCTGTATGAGGCGCTTGGGAAAGTGGCAAGCACAAGCGTTGCAACCTCGGTCGAATATGAAAAAGCGCTTCTCACGGACATGCTTGAAAACCCCTTGGATGAGGCGTCGCTTGAAAGCCTTCTCTTCACGCCCTACGAGGTAAAGACAATTCTCCTGCAAGGGAGGAACCGCTGATGGAGCAACAGCCTTCACCGCGCCTGCAAAGGCTCTCTGTGGTAACGGCGGGCTTCGGGCAGAACATGGTACTTACTTTCGTCAGCACGTTCCTTCTTATGTACCTTACGCAGTATGCGGGCATCAGCAAGGAAGGGCTTCTTGCCGTAACCGCCATCATGGCGGCAGGTAAGGTGTTTGACGCGCTCAACGACCCAATTATGGGCACGCTCGTTGACAAAACACGCACCCGCTGGGGTAAGCTTCGACCCTTCATTTTGTTTTCAGCGCTTCCCGTAGCGTTCTTCTCGGCGGCGCTTTTTTGCTTGCCAAGCGGCAGCGAAGCGTTGAAGCTTTGGTTTTTCGGCGTTTGTTACATTTTGTGGGATGTCGCCTATACCATGTGCGACGTGCCGTATTGGGGCTTGATCGGCGCGGCGTTTCGGCAGGAGGGGGAACGCGCGAAGGTCATTTCCTACGTACGCGCGTTCGGCGCGATTGCCCTGGGACTTGCGACACTCGGCGCGCCTTGGCTTGCAAAGCTTTTGAGCTTTTCCTCCGAAACCACGGGCACAGGTTGGAGCCTTGCGGCAATTGTTGTGTGCGTTGTTGGGATGGGCATGTTTCTTCTCGCGTTTTTCAACACACGCGAAAAGCACAATTATGCCGACGAGCCGCAGGTGAGCTTAAAAACGATGTTTGCGGCGTTTTTTCAAAACAAGCCGCTCTTTTTGGTGCTGCTCGGCTCTATTTTGGGGTTCGGCCGCAACATCGTGCAGGCGGGCGGCGCGGTTTTTGCGGTAATTGCCTACAACAACGAGGGGTACTTTACGCTCATCGGCGGGGCGATCATCGCGGGCATGGCGATTGCATCGTTCCTTGCGCCCGCGCTTTTGAAAAAAGTCAGCGACAAGCCGCTCATGGTAATAAGCTCGCTGTTTGCGGCGGCGGTTTATGCCGTGATGTACCTTTTGGGGTATCAAAACCTGTATGTGATGATGGGGATGATTTTCCTCACGGGGTTGACGCTCGGCATTTTCACCGTGGTGCAAACCACCATGATCGCCTCGGCGGTCGATCAAATGGAGCGCAAAACGGGCATCCGCAACGATGGCATTGCGTTTTCGAGCCTTACGTTCGTATCCAAGCTTATGGGTTCGTTGGCGGTGCTTGTTTTCGGCGCGGTGCTCGCGGGCATCGGCTATGAAAAAGGCGTTTTTGTGACCGACGGCATGAAGGATGCCGTTTACAAAACCATTACGCTTGTTCCGGCCGCAAGCTGCCTCATAAGCGTTGTGCCGTTTTTGTTTTTTCCGACCGCAGAAGGGAACAGTAGCCGCAAAACGGTTTGAGTTTTAAAAACAGAAGGGAATTTGCATGAAATACCGCATTGGCATCGACCTCGGTGGAACGGCGATCAAGGCCGGTATCGTAGATGAAAATTACAACATTGTTTGCCGCCACAGCGTGGCGACGAATGCCATGAACCGCAGTTTTGAACAGGTGGTGGAAGATATGGCCGCCGCCGCGGTGCAGGCCGCGGGCATGGCGGGGCTTTCGCTTTCGGATTTTCCCTGTGTGGGCGTGGGCACACCAAGCTGCATAAGCCCGAAAACCGGGCTTTTGGTATTTTCCAACAACACCAATTGGCGAAACGTACCCATACGCCAAGAGCTTGAAAAACACTTAAAACTGCCAGTATACATCGGTAACGACGCGAACTGCGCCGTTGTAGGCGAAAGCGTAACGGGCGCGGCCCGGGGCTTTCAGGATGTTGTTATGCTTACGCTTGGTACAGGCGTGGGGAGCGGACTTGTAATCGGCGGAAAACTGTACGCGGGTGCGGATGGCATGGGGGCGGAGCTTGGGCATACGCCCTTCATCTACGGCGGCGAACCTTGTACATGCGGCGCATGCGGTTGTGTGGAGGCGTACGCTTCCGTTACCGCGCTGATTCGCGACACGAAGCGCGCCATGGCCGAACACCCCGAAAGCGCCATGCACGAACATGCCGCGCGCCATGGCGGCGCTGTGACCGGCAAAACCTCGTTTGACTGTGCAAAAGCGGGCGATGCGGCCGCACTTGCCGTGGCGGAGCGCTATTGCGACTATGTTGCCGCTGCCATCGCTGGCGCGGTAACCGTTTTCCGACCGCAGATCGTACTCATCGGCGGCGGTGTAAGCAACGCCGGCGCGTTTTTGCTCGACCGTCTTAACGAACGAGCCGTGCGCCGCGTGTTTGCGGGTGACATCATCGGTGTGCCGCCCATCGTTGCCGCCAAGCTCGGAAACGACGCGGGCATTGTGGGCGCCGCCTACCTCGACCAATGGTGAAAAGCGCCACGCTTCAGTTATGAACGCATGGACAAAACACCTCGGATTTTTTTGTGTAGGGCAAGGGGAACGCCCTTGGAGGCAGCATGTTTAAACTCAAGCCTTGTTATAAAGACTATCTATGGGGCGGTACGCGCCTGGTTTCGGACTATGGAAAGCGGCCTGAAAAGCTACCGCTTGCGGAAAGCTGGGAGCTTTCGGCACACAAAAACGGGCAAAGCACCATTGCAGGCGGCGCATACGACGGTATGGAGTTCGGCCCGTACCTCGACGCGCATCCCGAAGCGCTCGGTGCGCGCTATGTAGCGGAGACGTTTCCCATCCTCGTCAAACTCATCGATGCGAAAACCCCGCTTTCGGTGCAGGTACACCCAAGTGATGCTTACGCCATGGCGCATGAAAATTCCAAGGGAAAAACGGAACTTTGGTATATTTTAGACGCGCAGGATGGTGCGTTTTTGTACCTTGGCCTCAACCATGCGCTTGCGCGCGGGGAGCTTTTGAAGCACATCGAAACCAACACCGTGGAACAGGTGCTGCGTCGCGTGTATGTGAAGCCCGGTGAAGCGTACCTTGTGGAGGCAGGTACGCTCCACGCCATTGGTGCGGGCATTGTGCTGGCCGAGATACAGCAAAGCTCCGATGTTACCTACCGCGTATACGACTTTGGCCGCGTGGGGACGGACGGTAAGGCGCGCGCGCTTCACATCGAGCAGGCGCTCGATGTGGCCGATCTTTCCGATAAGGCAATTCTGCCGCAAAGAACGGTGATTGTTGAACATGGTGTTTGGCCGATTGCAAGAAACCGATATTTTTCTGTTTTCGGCGTTTCCCTTTACGGGAAGCTTACGATTGCCGCCGATAACGAATCGTTTCAGGCGCTTTTGTGCGTCGAGGGCAAGCTTAAAGCAGGTGAAGTAACGCTTCAAAAAGGAGAAACCGCATTCCTTCCTGCAGGTGAGGGCTGTATGCTCGAGGGGAAGGGCAAGCTTCTTTTGGTGTCGGGCGGCAAGCCTCAGGAATAGGAAGAAAAATGCGCGCGAAAGCGAATGGAGCGGACGCACAAACGGAACCATAAAAGGAAGCATTCTAAAAAAAGAATGCTTCCTTTTTATAAAGAGGACAAAGCACCGTTAAAAATGTAGCTTACCCAAAATGCACCATCAAAAATCTCGCATAGGAGCCAGCTTCTTACAAATACTATGGGAAAGAAAAGCAACGATCGACAGGAGGAAACTGCTTTGAAGGCAACAGGTATAGTAAGGCGTATCGATGAGCTGGGGAGGGTCGTAATTCCGAAGGAAATCAGGCGAACGCTGCGAATTCGTGAGGGTGACCCTTTGGAAATTTTCACGGATCGGGAAGGTGAGGTCATTCTTAAAAAGTATTCCCCCATCGGCGAGCTGGGCGATTTTGCCAAGGAGTACGCGGAATCGCTGCATCAGGCACTCGGGCACATTGCCATTATCTGCGATAAGGACAATGTAATTGCGGTATCGGGCGGCAGCAAGCGCGAGCTTATGGACAAACCCGTCCACGAGGATGTTGAGCAGGTGATGCGAAATCGCGAGCGCGTGGTGCGCTCGCGCGCAAAAAACGAAATGCTTCTTGGTGTTACGGCCGATGAGGAGGGCGACGCTTATACCGCGCAGGTTAT
>DLFZ01000017.1 GCA_002482435.1 Christensenella sp. UBA7707 | reverse complement strand
CATATTTTGCAGCGGTCGCCCCCAAACAAACAACAATTTGAGGTTGGATCAACGCAAATTGTGCACGGAGATGTATCAGGCAGCTTTTTGCCTCATCATTAAACGGCGTTCTGTTTTGCGGCGGACGACACTTTACCACATTAGCGATGTAAACCTGCTCGCGTTTGAGGTCAATTGCGGCAAGCATTTTGTCCAAAAGCTTCCCCGCCGCGCCAACAAAGGGCCTTCCGGAGAGGTCTTCTTCCCGTCCGGGGCCTTCGCCCACAAATAGAAGCTCGGCGTGCGGGTCCCCCTCGCCAATCACAACGTTTGTGCGGTTTTTGCAAAGCTCACAGGCCTCGCAGCCGCGCACGTTCGCGTAAAGCTCGCTCCAGTCGTAGCGCATCAAAGCACCTTTTCTTGTATGAATTTTAAAATATCGCCGTACACCTCGGCATTGTTGGTTTCGTTCAAAAGCTCATGCCGGCAATCGGGATACAGGTGCAGTGTTACATCGTGTCCGCTCTCCAAAAGCGATCCCGCCACTTCTTTTACGCCTTTGCCGTTTCCACCCACAGGGTCCTTTTCGCCGGAAATGATAAGGATGGGTTTCTTCGGCACACGCGACGCCCAATCCTTCGCGCTCAACTCAGACAGGCCGTCAAAAAGGTCTTTGAAGCCGCCCGTCGTAAACACGAAGCCGCAGTTTTCATCCGCCACGTAGCGGTCTACCTGTTCGTTGTCTCGGGAAAGCCAGTCAAATTCGGTACGGTTTGGTGCGAAAGCTTTGTTGTAAGCACCAAACGAAAGCGCATTGAGCGTTGGGCTCTGCGCGCGCGCGCTGTGTTTTTTGATTTCGTATTTTGCAATCAGCCTTGCGGCCGGGAGCGCTGCGTTCTTCCCCGCCGTTCCACTAAAAATAAACGCGTCGGCATCTTCCCCGTGCCTCGCGGCATAGGTGCGCGCAAGAAACGAGCCCATGCTGTGACCAAAAAGTATATACTTTTTCCCCTCGTGCTCGGCGCGTGTTTTCATAAGGAGTGTATGCATATCTGCAATGGCTCTGCCCCAGCCGTCTTCATCGGAAAAGTAGCCCGCTAAGCCGCCCTTGCCGATGCTTTTGCCATGGCCGGGCAGATCAAGTCCTACCGCAAGAATACCGTTTTCGTTCAAAAACCGTGCGAACGCATCATATCTTGTAATGTGCTCCGCCATTCCATGCGTCAGTTGCACGATTGCGCGCACTTCACCGTCTGGCACCCACTCTTTTACATAAACGTCGCCTTGCAACGAAGCGGATGGCATAAAATATTCCCGTTCCATGCTGCTTTCCTCCTTATGAAGATATCTCATTATATCATTTTTTTCTGGTGTTGACATCACATATTAGCATTGCTTATTGCAAAACCTATAAATCCAGCTTATAATAGATACGGTATCCAGCAACACTTCCGGAGGTTGAGTCCATGGATCAACGTATGACCGCAGACTTGGATCTTTATAGCATTTTCTGCACGGTTGCGCGCTGCGGCAGCCTTTCCCACGCCGCGCGCGAGCTTTATGTGAGCCAGCCGGCCATAAGCCAATCCATGCACCGGCTTGAGTACATGCTCGGTTGTACGCTTTTTACGCGTAACAGCCGCGGCATTACCCTTACAAGCGAAGGCCGCATGCTTTACAGCTATGCCAACAAGGCTGTAAGCCTCATTGCCGCCGCGGAAGATAAAATCAACCGCATGCGCACGCTCCAATCAGGCGGGCTTATGATCGGCGCGAGCGATACGCTTTGCCAGTTCTTCCTGCTCCCTTTCTTGGAACGCTTTCATACGGAATATCCCGAAGTGCAGCTTCAGGTAATGAACCGAACCACGCCCGAAACCGTGGAACTTTTAAAAATCGGCAAGGTTGACATTGCGCTTGTGAATTTGCCGGTGGACGACAGCGCTCTCACCATTTACGAGGTTTTGAAGGTACACGACGTATTCGTCGCTTCCGCCCGTTTCAACCATTTGAAGGAGCACCCCGTAACGCTCAATGACCTTGCGCGCGAGCCGCTGGTGCTACTTGAACAGGCTTCTAACTCGCGCAAATATCTCGATGACTTTGCATCCGTTTGCGGCGTAACACTGCACCCCGAAATTGAGCTTGGCGCACACAGCCTGCTGGTGGAATTTGCAAAAATTGGCCTTGGTATCGCTTGCGTAACACGAGAATTTGCAGCACGCGCCATTGAAAGCGGTGAGCTATTTGAAGTGGAACTTGTTTCCCCCATGCCGCCGCGCAACATCGGTCTTATCTCGTTGGAAGGCGTTCCCCTGTCTGCCGCAGCGGAGCGTTTCATCAGCATCGTGCTGGAAAAAGCGAGCAAACAATAACAACATGTACGTTTTGCCGGCGGTTATCGTGACCGCCGGTTTTGTTTTATCGCCTCATTTACTCAACCCAGCGGGAGGTTGTATGAAGCTTTATTTGGCGCGGCACGGCGAGTGCGAAGGAAACGCTCTGCGGTTTTTCTTCGGGCATACGGATTATTCCCTCACGCCGCGCGGGCATGAACATGCCGGGCAGCTGTTTGAAAAACTCGTGGACATTCCCTTTTCCACCTGCTATGCAAGCTGCCTTTCAAGAAGTTACCTGACCGCAGAAGCGTGCGTAAAACAAAAGAACATTTCGGTTTGCAAGCTGCCCGCGTTCAACGAACAGTACATGGGAGCTCTGGAAGGTCTTACTTATGAGCAAGCGATCAAACAATATCCCGATGCGGTCGAAAATATGCTTGCTGACTGGACAAAGTTCCCTCCTCCGCTTGGGGAGAGCTTTCAGGCCGTTTCCACGCGTGTGCTTGAAGCACTGCAAGCCGTCCTATCAGAGGAGGAAGATGCGCTTATCGTTTCTCACAATGGTCCGCTTTCCATCATGACAGCGCACCTTTTAGGGCTGCCGCTCAAACAATGCAGGCTTTTTTACTTCGATCATGGAACGTATACGATGTTTCAAGCGGAAGAAAATTGCACGCGCCTACGCTGCTTCAACAATTAAACAGCAAGCAAAAAGCGCCGTGTTCGCGGCGCTTCTTTTGATTTTTAACCTTTATGCCGTTCTCGGCTTGCCGATGAAAAACAGCGCCAACGTGCCGGGGCCGCAATGCGAGCCGATGACCGCGCCCACCATGGAAATGTTGACGGGGACGTTTGGGTAACGCTCGTTGAGCATGGTTTTCAAATAGAGCGCATCCTCCATACAATCTGCATTGGTGATGTGGAAAAAGGGGTTATCCTGTATATCGGCAAGCTCAACAAGATGTTCAAACATGCACTTGATGGCGGCGCGCCTCCCTTTCACCTTTTCACGCGGGATGAGGTGGCCGGTATCGTCCATGTTCATCACGGGCTTTATGCCAAGGATGTTCGCAAACAGTGCTGCCGCCGCGCTCACGCGTCCGCCGCGCCTTAAATAACTCAAATCGTTTACCGTATACCAATGGTTGACGCGCAGCTTAAGCTCTTCGGCAAAACGATAGCACTCCTCAAGGCTCGCTCCCTGATCTTTTTTTAGTAAAACGTGTTGCAAAAACATTCCTTCGCCACCGGAGGCGCAAAGGCTGTCCACAACATAAATTTTGCGTTCGGGATACTGCGGCGCAAGCTGCTCTTTGGCAATCAGCGCAGAATTGACAGTGCCGGAAAGCCCGCTTGAAAAGCCGATATAAAGAATATCACTGCCGCTCTGAAGAAGTTCGGTCCACATTTCTAAAAACTGCTCCGGATTTGCCTGCGATGTTGTGATCACCTCGCCGCCGCGCATGGCATTGTAAATTTTCAAGGCAGATTCATCGCGCATGTCGTCAGGGAATTGCTGCCCCTGGTAGGAATACGAGAGCGTTGCAAAATGAATGCCAAGCTCCTCCATACGTTTGACGCCAAGATCAACGGTTGAATCGGTGGTAATTACATACTCTGCCATACGGTTTTCCTCCAGCAAGATTCTATTATTTATTTTATTGGCTGAATCTGCTAAAATCTAGCCATGAAATGTGACATTTTGCTTTTTTTATAGGCGGAGCGGAGATGGTATGGCAAAAATGAAACGAAAACCTTCGATTTTATTGATTTATTTGATGATAATTGCCGCTCTGGCGTTTTTTGTGCTGCTCTTTTCGCTTCTTTACAACGGTGGCGGCGCAAACCAACTCGCCTTCCATACAGAAGCAACGCAACCGCAGCAAGAACCCGGCGTTGAAGTGATTACCCCCTCCGTTCCCACACCCTCCGCCACGCCTCTTCCTTCTTTGGAAGGCAGGCTGATCCCCTACCTTGAAAACGGACTGTGGGGCTACAAAAACACCTCCGGCCAGGTGGTATTGGCTGCGGCTTATTCAAACGCCATGGAGTTTGACGGAAACGTTACGTTTGCCGCAAAAAACGGGCTTTACGGCCTTATCAACCGCAAGGGCGTTTTCATTGCCGAGCCGCAATGGCTCAACGTGCTGCCGTTTTCTGAAGGGTATGCCGCTGTCGCCAAAGACGGCTCTCTTTGGGGCTACATCGACCAAAGCGGCACGCTTGTGATCGACTATTCGTTCCGTGAAGCAAAAAGCTTCCATTGCGGTCGCGCGGCGGTAAGAAACGGCTCTGCCTATGGCTATATCGATACGCAAGGCGTGCTTGCCATCGGCGAAAAGTGGCGTGACGCGGGCGATTTTTCCGAGGATGTCGCGTTTGCCGTTTCCGACGAATATGAGAAAGACCGCCAATACATCATCAACAAGGTTGGCACCAAGGTGGCGACGCTCTCCTCATCCTCACGCGGAATGGCTTTTTCAGATGGGTTCGCCATGATCCGCGACACAAGCGGCTGCTTTTTTATCAACAGCGAAGGAAGTACGGCTTTCCGCACCGTTTATGAAGACGCGGGCGATTTTTCCGGCGGATATGCCGCGGTTAAAATCGACGGCAAATGGGGCTACATCAACGAAAAGGGCGTGCTAGTAATAGAAGTGGTGTTTCAGGAGGCCTTGCCATTTTCCAACGGCCTCGCCGCCGTGTGCGATGCGGAAACCGGCCTGTGGGGCTATGTGGAGGCCACGGGGTACTTTTCCATTGAACCGCAATATGACGAGGCGCAGCCTTTTGCCGACGGGTACGCGGTCGTAAAAGCGGGCAACTCCTACCGCATCATCGACAAGGACAACAGCTCGGCACTCCTGTACGACATTGCTTAAATTGCTGCTTGCGGATTCGCTTATATAATATATCATCTATTCCCATGCCGCTCATGGAATCTCCAGTTTGTTCGCAGTATAATTTAGTTGCGGCCCATCTATAAGCAAGGAGGCATTTCTATGCAAACCACAATGGACGCGCTTGTAAAAACCGAGCGCGGCAAGGGGCTGACGCTCAGCCGCGTTCCCGTTCCCGTTCCCCAAAGGGGCGAAGTTCTTATTAAAATACACAAAACGGCAATCTGCGGCACCGATGTTCACATCTACAACTGGGATCCTTGGAGCGAAAAAAACATCATTCCCCCTATGACAATCGGCCACGAATATGTAGGCGAGATTGCCGCTTTGGGCGAAGGCGTAACGGATTATACCCTCGGCCAGCGCGTTTCGGGCGAAGGACATATCGTATGCGGGCATTGCCGTAACTGCCTCTCAGGCAACGGTCACTGGTGCAAATTTACAAAGGGCGTTGGCGTAAACCGCGACGGCGCGTTTGCGGAATATTTGTGCATCCCCTCCGCGAACGTGCGCCCCGTTCCCGAAGATATTTCGGAGGAAATTGTTTCATTTTTCGACGCATACGGCAACGCCGTGCACACCGCCACCGAGTTTAACGTGACCGGAGAAGACGTACTGATTACCGGCGCAGGCCCCATCGGCGTCATGGCGGCGGGCATTTGCCGCCACAACGGCGCGCGCCGCGTGGTGGTAACCGACGTAAACCCCTACCGCTTGAGCCTTGCAAAAAAAATGGGTGCTTCCGCGGTTGTCAACCCGGTGGAGCAGTCGCTTGAAAACATCATGCGCGAACAAGGGCTTGTGGAAGGCTTCGACGTGGGGCTTGAAATGAGCGGCAGCGGCGCGGCCTTCAACCAAATGCTTCGTACCATGCGAAACGGCGGAAAGGTGGCGCTTCTCGGGCTTCTCGCCCCCGGTACCGTAATCGACTGGGACAACGTAATTTTCAAGGGGTTGACGCTGCAGGGCATTTACGGCAGAAAGCTGTTTGAAACCTGGTACAAAATGATCGCCATGATCCAAAGCGGGCTTGACCTTTCCCCTGTTATTACGCATCGCTTCCATTATACCGAATTCAATCAGGGTTTTGAGGCGATGAACAGCGGCATGTCCGGCAAGGTCATTTTGGATTGGAACAAGTAACGGAGGTTTTCAAAAAATGAAAACGGCAATCGGCTACATCAAGCAAGAGCTTGATTCCATACACGCGGCAGGCACGCTTAAGCAAGAGCGGGTCATCACCACCCCGCAGGCCGCGCGC
>DLFZ01000043.1 GCA_002482435.1 Christensenella sp. UBA7707 | reverse complement strand
CGAACCATGCCCCACGAACAGTACCGGCATACGTTCCATCGGCTCGGCTTCCTTTCTTTTTGTTTTTGATGCAAAGCGCAACAGCGCGTTGGTAACCTCTTCGCAACCAGTATAGCAAATGACGAAAGGCCGCGTTCATGGACGCGGCCTTAATACTTGGATTGCTCTTCTTGTTACTTGCGGATGATGGCACCGAATTTGCACTTCTCCATGCACGCGCCGCACTTGATGCACTTGCTCGCATCGATTTTGTAAACGCCTTTGAGCTCGCCGGAAATGGCGCCCACGGGGCAGACCTTCGAGCAGAGGCTACAGCCTTTGCACTTATCGGGCAAAATGTAGTAGTTGAGAAGCGCCTTGCATACGCCTGCGGGGCAGCGCTTTTCGTAGATGTGCGCCTCGTACTCGTCGCGGAAGTAGCGCAGCGTGCTCAACACAGGGTTCGGTGCGGTCTGTCCAAGGCCGCACAGCGATGCCGCTTTGATGTTCTTGGCGAGCGTCTCGAGCTTTTCAAGGTCGCCTTCCTCGCCGCGTCCATCGGTGATTTTGGTGAGAAGCTCAAGCATCCTGCGCGTGCCGATGCGGCAGGGCGCGCATTTGCCGCAGGATTCATCCACCGTAAACTCGAGGAAGAACTTGGCGATGTTCACCATGCAGTTGTCTTCATCCATTACGATCATGCCGCCGGAGCCCATCATGGAGCCGATGGCAATGAGGTTGTCGTAATCGATGGGAATGTCAAGATGTTCCGCGGGAATGCAGCCGCCCGACGGGCCGCCTGTTTGCGCGGCCTTGAACTTACGATCGTTGGGGATGCCTCCGCCGATCTCGTAAATGACCTCGCGCAGCGTAGTGCCCATGGGAATTTCCACTAGGCCGGTGTTGTTGATTTTGCCGCCAAGCGCGAACACCTTGGTGCCTTTGCTCTTTTCCGTGCCCATGGAAGCAAACCACTCAGCGCCGTTGAGAATGATCTGACCGACGTTGGCGAAGGTTTCCACATTGTTGAGGATGGTCGGCTTACCGAAAAGACCCTTCACGGCCGGGAACGGAGGCCGCGGACGCGGCTCGCCGCGCTTGCCCTCGATGGAAGCCATAAGCGCCGTTTCCTCACCGCACACGAACGCGCCGGAACCCAAGCGCAGGTCGATGTCAAAGCTGAAACCGCTGTCGAAAATGTTGCTGCCCAAAAGGCCGTACTCACGCGCCTGATCGATGGCGATGCGCAGGCGTTTGACGGCGATGGGGTATTCCGCGCGGACGTAGATGTAACCCTGCTGCGCGCCGATGGCGTAGCCTGCGATGGCCATTGCCTCGAGCACCGCGTGCGGGTCGCCCTCAAGAACGCTCCTGTCCATGAACGCGCCGGGATCGCCCTCGTCGGCGTTGCAGCAAACGTATTTGATATCGCTTTCACTGGCTTTGGCAAACTGCCACTTAAGGCCGGTGGGGAAACCTCCGCCCCCGCGCCCGCGAAGACCGCTCTTTTTGATGATGTCGATCACGTCGTCGCGCGAAAGCTCGGTGAGGCACTTTTCAAGCGCCTTATAGCCGTCGAACGCAATGTACTCGTCGATGTTTTCGGGGTCGATCACACCGCAGTTGCGAAGCGCAACGCGCTTTTGCTTTTTGTAAAAACTCACCTCGTCGAGCGAGCGGATGCTGTGATCCTCCGCGATGCTCTCCTTATAAAGAAGATCCTGCACAATACGGCCCTTCAAAAGGTGCTCGCTCACGATGCGCGAAACATCCGCAAGCTTGATGTGGCTGTAAAAGGAACCTTCGGGATAAACGATCACAACAGGGCCGGTTTCGCAAAGACCAAAACAACCCGTGGGTACGATTTTCACTTCTTTTTCGATGTGGTTTGCCGCAAGCTCTTCCTCAAACCTCTTAACGATGCCGTGCGAGTTGGAGGAAGAACAGCCCGTTCCCGTGCAGACGAGAACTTGTGAACGATAGTATTCCATAGCCTGTACCTCCCTTTCGTTACTGCTTCTTCGCTTCGGCAGCGCCAATGGTGTATTCATCGACGACGCGGTTGTTCACAATGTGCTCGGTCATGATCCTGCCGACCATGTCGGAGGTGACCTTTACATACGTAACCTTTTCCAAGCCGGGTTTGTATACTTCAACAATGGGCTCAAGGCGGCAAACGCCGATGCAGCCCGTTTGTGCAACAACAACATCACCGAGTCCGCGTTTCGCGACTTCGTCCATGAAGGCCGCCAAAACGGGGCGCGCGCCTGCCGCGATGCCGCAGGTAGCCATGCCTACGACGATGCGGGTACCGTTGTGCTCTTTGCGCAAATTGATGGTTTCGAGCGTTTTTTGGCGGATTGCTTCCAGCTCCTGAAGCGACTTCATACGTCCATACCTCCGTTTACTTCTTCGATTCCCTCGGAAAGATACCCTTTGAGCCATTCCATGACCTCGGGCGTGCGGAAGGGAATCCCGTCCCCGAGCGCAAGGCGTATCTCTCGTGTGTCAAACATAAATTCCTTATCGTCACGCGCATAGCGCAGTACGAAACCTACGTCTTCATTGCAGACGCAAAGCGTAAGCATGGTTTGTGCCATATCTCCAAGCGGCGGCCTGTCGATATGGCTTAAGCGGTAACTCGCACCGATTTTGGTGCCTTCCCCCGGTGCGGAGCTTAGAAAGAAATCTCCGCCGCAGCCCTCTGCTCCTTCTTTAAAAAAGGGGATTCCGAGGCCGACCTTGCGCGTATCCCTTGAAGTATAGAAAGGGTTCGTCACGCGCAAGCAGGTTTGTTCATCCATACCGCTGCCATTGTCAGCAACGCCTACGGTCAAAAGATCGGCGTCTGTATTGATTTCGACGGAAACTTCAATGAGATTTGCGCCCGCCGACAGCGAATTTTGCACAATGTCGAGCAGATGGAGCGAAATCTCCTTCATAATCATACGATTCTTACGCTTCCTTGCGGAAATGATCGAGGATGCCCGTAACGTCGGAGGGAACGAGCCTGCCGAAAACCTCGTCGTTCACCATCATGGCTGGGGCAAGGCCGCAGCAGCCGATGCAGCGCGTGGCGTCAAGCGTAAAGAGGCCGTCGGCCGTGGTTTGCCCGACCTCGATTTTGAGCTGTTTGGAGAGTTCATCGAGCACGGCCTGCGCGCCGCGCACATAGCAGGCAGTTCCAAGGCAAAGCCCGATTTTGAACTTGCCCTTGGGTTGCAGGGTAAACAGCGAATAAAACGTGGCGACGCCGTAAATGGTGCTTACGGACTCACCGGTTTTTTTGGAGATGTATTCCTGCACCTCGGTGTCGAGGCAACCCAGGTATTCCTGCGCATGCTGCATGATGGGCAATAGCCCGCCCTGCTCGTTTTTCCATTGTTCAATTACTTTGTCCAGCCGCTCGTACTGTTCCTTGCGAGCGCTTTTTTCACCGGCCATGCTCCCAGAAAACCTCCTTTTGATGTGCAGCGGAACGCGATTTTTACTTTGATAAAAAACCGACAATCAGCCTCGATTAGTTTAACATATCCACCTTGCAAAAGAAAGGGTAAACGCCATAATAAAACTTAATATATCATTTCATGAATAAAATCCTGCATTTTGGCTGTCGAAAAATCGCAGCAGCAACCGCCAAAATGTGCGCTCAGATGCTTCCTTTTACAAAAAAAGCAGCCGTGAGGCTGCAAAAATAGAAAAGCTTATGTAAGGCACAGGGGTACCGCTACCCTTAAACGGCCCGAACTATGCTCTCTCCCCCCGGCACAGCAAAGCCGTGCCACCTCCCTCATCAGAGGGAGGCTTATCTCCATCCGTCGGCGGCTTTGCTATCACACAAAACATATCGGTAATTTCAAAGCCTCAAAAGCTGGCATAAACTTCTCGTTGAGCGTTTTGTTTCAGCGCTTTCCACTTCTCCCCTGCCGCGCGCCGCGCGAGGGCTGCTCCTTTTTGCGCGCACCGGTACGGGAAGAGCGCTGCGAAGCGCCGCCTTTTTTCCGCTCGGGCTTTTTTTCGCCGCGTGGCGCGCTGCGCCCGTATTCCTCGCGCTCAGGAGGCACCAACGCATCCTTGTGGAATCCGATCAGATCCTCGCGCCCCGCCTTAACAAGCGCCTTTCGCGCCATGGCGCGGTGCTGCGGCATGAAATACTGCATGAGCGCGCGCTGCATGGCCTTTTCCTCATAGGTGCGCGGCACATATACCTTTTCCATGGTGCGCGGATCGAGGCCGGTATAATACATGCAGGTGGAAAGCGTGCCGGGGGTTGGGTAAAAGTCCTGCACCTGCTCGGGGCGCTGGCCGGTGCGCTTCAAAAAGAGCGCAAGCTCCACGGCGCTTTGTAGGTCGCTCCCCGGATGAGACGACATGAAGTATGGCACGATGAACTGCTCTTTTTCGAGCGCGCGGTTGATCGATTCGTACTTTTGCAAAAACCGCTCGTACAGCGCAGCGGAGGGCTTCCCCATCAGCTTTAAAACGCGGTCGTCCTCATGCTCGGGTGCGACCTTGAGCTGCCCGCTCACGTGGTGTCCGATCAACTCCCGCAAAAACGCGTCGTTCTTTTCGTAAAGGGCAAAATCATAACGTACGCCGGAGCGCACGAACACGCGCTTCACGCCGTCCACGGCGCGGAGCTTCTTTAAAAGCGCAATGTAGTCCGAATGATCCGCATCCAGGTTTTTACAGGGGTTAAAACCAAGGCACTGCCTGTTTTTGCACGCGCCCTCGGTAAGCTGGCGCTTGCAGGCAGGGCGGCGGAAATTGGCCGTAGGCCCACCTACATCGTGAATATAGCCCTTGAAGCCGGGCTGCTTTGCGAGGAGCTTCGCTTCCTCCACGAGCGAACNNTCCTACATCGTGAATATAACCCTTGAAACCGGGTTGTTTTGTGAGAAGCTTCGCTTCCTCGACAAGCGACCCGTGGCTTCTTGATTGCACGATGCGCCCCTGATGGAAGGTGAGCGCGCAAAACGAGCACGCGCCGAAACAACCCCTGCACGATGCAAGAGAAAACTCCACCTCGTTGAGCGCGGGAATTGGCAAACCATAGCTCGGATGTGGCTTTCTCGTATACGGCAGCGCGTACACCTTATCAAGCTCGGCGGAATTGAGCGGCATGGCGGGCGGGTTCACCACGACGTACGACGAGCCGTGCGGCTGCACCAGCCGTTTGCCGCGAACAGGGTCTTGCTCTTCGTACTGTTTTAAAAACGCGTGAGCGTACGCCGACTTGTCTTTGGAAACCTCGTCGAAGCTCTCGATGAGCGTATAATCATAGATGTTTTCAAGGCTCTGCGTTTGAAACGCGGTGCCCGCCACGTAGGTGATGTCGCGCGGTTTAAGCCCGGAAGCCAGCGCGTCGGCAAGCTCCGTAAGCGGACGTTCGCCCATGCCGTACACCACAAAATCCGCCACGGCGTCCACAAGCACGCTGCGGCGCACCTTATCGTCCCAATAATCGTAATGCGCAAAGCGGCGAAGGCTCGCCTCAATGCCGCCCAAAACAATGGGTACGCCCTTATACGCCTCGCGCGCGCGGTGCGCATAAACGATGGCCGCGCGGTCGGGCCGGCTGCCCGCCTTGCCTCCGGGGGTATAGGCATCGTCACTTCGATGCTTGCGCGAGGAGGTGTAGTGGTTGACCATGGAGTCCATATTGCCGGAGGTGACCAAAAACGCGAGGCGCGGCTTGCCTAAGGTTTTAAACGCCTCTGCGCTGTGCCAATCCGGCTGGGCAATGATGCCCACGGTATACCCATGGCTTTCGAGCATACGGCCGATGATGGCCGCGCCAAAGCTCGGATGGTCGATGTACGCGTCGCCCGTGATCAATACAAAATCAAGCCGCGAAATGCCGCGCGCCTCAAGCTCGGCGCGCGACATCGGAAGCGGCAAAAGGCCGTTTTGTTCTGTTTTTTCGTGCTTTTTTTGTTCCATAGGCATACTTTAGCGCAAACTCACATGCAATGCAAGCAATCGAGCGTTTTCTTACGATCGCGGCGCATGCCTATTTCTTAAGAATATTTATTGTTACCTCGTGCCGCTTCCCATCATCTACCAGCGGTATCTTCGCGTCGCGCTCGCCCATATCTCCAAGCTTTACCGTTACGGCATATTCGCTCGTGCCGAAGCGGTAGGTGAAGGAATACTCCTCCCACACCGTGCAAGGGGAAACCACAAGCGTATCGCCATATTTTTTGATGCCGAGCATGTGCATCATGCCTACCACATACAGCCACGACGCCGCGCCCGTATACCATGTCCATCCCGCGCGACCCGCATTTTTGCCCACGGTGTACACATCCCCCGCCAGCACATAAGGTTCGCCTTTGTAGCGCCGGCGCTGCATTTCCTGTGCTGTATGCCCAATGGGGTTAAGAAGCCTTACGATACGTGCCGCAAGCGGCGCGTTTTTGAGCTTGCAGGCGGCAAGCGCCACCCATGCGGCAGCGTGCGTGTACTGCCCACCGTTTTCGCGTACGCCCGGCAAATAGGCGCTGATGTAGCCAACTTCTCTCTCAGGCTTATCGAACGGCGGTGCGAGCAGCTTGAACACACCGTTTTCCTCGTCGAGCAGCATAGCGACCGCAGCGTCGAGCGCGGTTTTCCCGTTTTCCATGCCGCTTAGCACCGCCCACGACTGAGAGATGCAGTCGATGGAGCACTGATCGTTTTCGCGTGAGCCAAGCGGCCTGCCGTCCGCAAAGTAGGCGCGGCGGTACCAGCCACCGTCCCAGCCGTGCACCTCGAGGTTTTCACGCAAAGTTTTTGCCGTTTCCTCATAAGAAAGCGCGCGCGCCTCGTCGTTCTGTCTTTTGCAAAGAGGCGAAAACCGCTCCAGCACATAGAGGAGGAAAAAACCGAGCCACACGCTTTCCCCGCCGTTTTCGCCTACGAGGTCCATGCCGTCGTTCCAATCCCCCGCGCCCATGAGCGGCAGGTTGTGCGCGCCGAACACAAGCGCGCTTTCCACCGCCTTTACGCAATGCTCGTACATGCTCCCTTCGCTCGTTGCACACGGGATGTTGTCGTAAAGGTCTTTTTTGTTTTCGGGGATGCAGCAATCCGCTAGGTATGGAACTTTCTCTTCCAAAATCGTTTCGTCGCCCGTTGCATCGAGGTATTCCAGAAGCACGAACGGCAAAAAGAGCTTGTCGTGNNCGTCCCATTTTTCCAGGTACTCGCACAGGGTGTAGGGGAGCCAGAGCAGGTCGTCGCTGATGCGGGTGCGCACGCCATAGCTTGGCTCGTGCCACCAGTGCAGCACGTCGCCCGCCTCAAACTGCTTGGACGCGGCCAGGAGCAGATGCGCGCGAACGCGTGCAGGCTCCGACAGCAAAAGCGAAAGCATGTCCTGAAGTTGGTCGCGAAAGCCGATCGCGCCGCCGCATTGGTAATAGCCCGTGCGCGCGAGGATGCGCGACGCCCACGTTTGGTACAAAAGCCAGCCGTTGAGCATGAAGTCAAACGCCTCGTCCGGCGTTTTCACACGAAGTGCCGTAAGCCGCTTCTCCCAAAGCGCTTTGGTTTTCAAAAGCGCCTCCTCGGCCTCGGCAGCGGAGGTATTCGTTGCAAGCCGCNNGGCCTCTGCGGCGGAAGCATTTGCGGCGAGCCGCGCGTTTTCAAGGCTGTCCTGCCCCATAAGAAGCAGGAGCGTTTTCGTTTCCCCGCCCTTTAGCAAAACATGCGTACGAAGCGCGGAAAACCCTCCTGCACGCGGCGCACTTTCTTCTTCAAAGCTTTTTAAATCCCACCCGTCGTTGAGCACCGAGAGCCTGTCGGCGCTGTGCTCGCACGTTTCCCCCGCAATCGCAAGGTAGGCATATTCCTCGTTAGAGGAACGGAAGTTTTTGGCGAGCGAAAGGTTGCCTTCACCGCGTACATATACCGCCTCCGGGTGTGGCGCGTCACCAAGCACCCAATCGGCACAGTAGAGCACGCTCAGCTTTCTTTCCCCCATCATGGGGTTGTGAAGTTTTAAAAGCGCGTATTTTATGGGCTTTTGGGGGTCCACAAACACCGTAAGCTCCTGCCGGAGCTCCTGCGCGGCGGATTCGTATGCCACGTACCCAAAGCCGTAGCGCACGGCGCACTCCGCCTCATATTGAAGCCTGCCGGGCGTTATCGCCCATGTGGCGCCGTCATCCTCGTCGGTCAATAGAAGCATTTCGCCTTTGGGGTCCCGAAGCGGGTCGTTGTACCAGTGGGTGAGCTTGTTCTCACGGCTGTTGCCGCACCAGGTATAGCCACCGCCCGTTTCCGTAAGGAGTGTTCCGAAATGCTCGTTGGTCAAAATATGGCTCCACGGCAGGGGCGTACTGTCGCCCTTTTTCAAAAGCGTTACATATTCCTTTCCGCTCGCGTCGAACCCCCCGATGCCGTTGAAAAACTTAAGCGCTCCGCGCCTTTCCAAAAAAGCGCCGCGCGCGGCCGTTTTCGCGCTGTATTCGCGATACTGTGCCCGCTTCACGCTCTGCGTTGAAAACTGGCGGTCAAGGCCTCTTTGACCGTCTATCTCGATGGTGCTGACCGCGCTCAAAAGCCGCCTGTACTCATCGTCGAGCAAAAAGCCGTGAAGAAGATGGATGCCAGATGCGTCGCGGCTTAAGGCATGCAGCATATCCTCAAGCCGCGCGCGAAGGTCGTTGTGGTATTCGTGTGGGTATTCTCCGATGAGCACAAGGTCGAAGCTGCCGCCCCTTGCCCGCGAAAAGTCGTGGAA
>DLFZ01000099.1 GCA_002482435.1 Christensenella sp. UBA7707 | reverse complement strand
AGCACAGAAAGCGTACACATGGGAACACGCGTGTGCTAAAATAACAAAGAATACAGCAAAAATCTCGTTTTTTTGTTCATGGCTTGCTATCTGGAGGGTACTTATGCGAAAATCTGCCGCACTTGTTTTGGCTGCGCTTATGTTGCTTATGCTTTTGCCGCCCGCAAAAGCGCAGGCTGCTACCGATTACAGCTGGGTGAGGGTCAAACTTACCACAAACAATGCGACGACGCTCAAATTTTACGTGTCAGGCGCGTTTTTTATTGCGGAAAGCGGTGCGGAGTTTACCGGTGGTACGCTCACGGTGAGCGTGGAAGGCTCCCAAATGACCGTAACGCATTCAGCGGATGGGCTTCTTTATGCTGGAAAAACGGTTACCATTTGCCGTGTGCAGGTGGATCGCACAGCGGGCTATATGGTGCTCAACGGTCGCAATTACCTTGGGCATTTTGTGTTGAAGCTCACAAGCAGCGGTTACATTCAGGTGGTCAACCATGTGCCCATGGCGCATTACCTCTACGGCGTGGTGGGTTTTGAAATGAATAACCTTTATCCCCTCGACGCGCTCAAGGCGCAGGCCATTGCCGCCAAGGGCTATGTGATGAACCAAATGAGCTCTTCCGGCGACTATGACATCGGTGATACTTCTGCGGAACAGGTATACAAGGGCTATGGCTCAAGCTACACCAACGTGATGAACGCTGTGGATTCCACGCTCAACGAAGTTCTCACGGTAAACGGCTCGGTGCTGCGTTCTTACTTTGCCGCGAGCAACGGCGGCGAAACCAATTTGCCAAGCTACGCTTGGTCGGGCCGCTCCAGTGCCGGCTACGCCATTGCCATTGACGACTATGACTTTGCCAACACGCTTTCTTTGAGCGAAAAGCGCCGCGTCCCGTTTGGTCCCGTTGGCGCATACAGCGGTTCGGACGCGCTTTATACGTATCTTTTGAACCTTGCTTCCGCGCAAACGGGACTCTCTCTCAACTATCTCGACTATATCTACGCCGTTCAGACTTCCGATGCCGCATATTCTGGCTGCTTGCGAAACCTTACGCGCGCTACGGTTACGCTCAAGGCCAGCAGTGTGGATGGCGGCGGCAACATATTGGCGCAGATGGATAACATCTCCGTAACGTTTCGCTTGAGCGACCTTGCGGCCAATGGCGTTTTCACAAACAGCTCACTTCGCACCTATTGGGGCGAGGATAAGGGCGACGGGTACTATTATTTCTACCATGTACGCTATGGGCACGGCGTAGGGTTAAGCCAAAGAGGCGCCGAGCAACGAGCCAAGTCGGGCCAAGGCTACCAGAGTATCCTCGCGTTTTATTACCCGGGCGCTACGCTTTCCTACATGAATTTTGCGGCGCCAGTTGACCCTGTGAATAACAACAAACTGCCCACAGGCAGCTTTGTGCTTGCCGTAACCACGGGCAGTGTAAACTTCCGCAAAAAACCGGATGCGAGCAGCACCAAAATCACGACCATTCCCAAAGACACACAGGTGAGTATTTACGGCAGAGAAAACGGTTGGGCCTACGCCGTATACAACGGCAACGCGGGCTATATTTCCGAGGATTACTTAAAGTATCTGGACACAGCGCCTTTGCCCGGCACAAGCGCGTCGCCTTCGCCTAGCGCGTCTTTTGCGCAAACGTTGTATTCGGGCAGGGTCACGGGAAGCGGGGTCAACTTCCGCAGCCAGCCGTCCACGTCCTCCAGCACGGTGATCGCGAAACTCGCAAAAAACACGACACTCGTCGTTTATTCCAAAACCGGCTCATGGTATTATGTGTCGGTCGGCGGCACACCGGGTTACATCAGCTCCTCGTATGTGGAAATCACCGGAACAATTTCCGCAGATACGAATACCCCAGCGCCTACGGCGGGAACCACCGCCGCGCCTACGGCTACGGTTTTCATGCCGCCGGTGCTCGCTTATGGCGTAACCATAGACTCCGTGAATTTCCGTACCGGCCCATCCACCAGTTATTCGGTCATGATGGAGCTTCAAAAGGGAGTTGCCGTAACCATTTACGGTGAGTCCGGCAATTGGTACCTTGCATCAAACGGTACGCTTACGGGGTATTTGAGCAAAGATTATGTGCGCATTACGTCAAATGCCACCGCCACGCCAACGGTAAGCGCAACACCGGTTCCTTCTTCGGCGCAAACCATGGTTTCTGTGGGCTATATTAACAACGGCAACACCAACTTCCGCGTGGGGCCGGCAGTTTCCTATCAAATCATTCGCGTGCTCGACAAGAACACCGGCTTGTATGCATATGCCCTTACGGGAGACTGGTACTATGTGCTTGTGGGTAATGCGTTCGGCTATGTGCATAAAGACTATGTTACCATTACCGGTACAGTTGCGTTGGGCGCGGACGGAAAGCCTTCAAGCGCGATCGACTTTAGCGGTGCCATAGGCCTTGGCGTTACCACAGGCAACGTAAATTGCAGAAGTGGCCCGAGTACCTCCTACAGCTCTTACGGTACGTTGG
>DLFZ01000051.1 GCA_002482435.1 Christensenella sp. UBA7707 | reverse complement strand
TGCGGAAAAAGGTTGAACTGCTGGAACACCATGCCCATTTTGGCACGGATGCGGTCGATGCCGCCGTCGTGGGCTGTAATGTCCTTCCCTTCAAAAAACACCTTGCCGCCCGACGGCTTTTCAAGCAGGTTGAACGAGCGCAAAAGGGTGGATTTGCCAGATCCCGAAGGGCCAATTACCACCACGGTTTCACCCTTTTTGATCTCCATGTTTACGCTGTCGAGCGCGGTGATTTTGCCGAATTTGACGCAGAGCGCCTCGGTTTTTAAAATCGTTTCACCGTTCACTTTCGCGAAGCCTCCTTTCTAGGCGCGTTACGCCGAAGCTTAGAAGGCTTACGATGCCAAGGTAGAGAAGCGCCACCGCAAAAAGCGGCATGAATGCCGAAAACGTAAGCCCGCGGATGATGTCGCCGCCCTTCGTAAGGTCCACAATCGCAATATACCCCGCCACCG
Organism: Christensenella sp. UBA7707; assembly: GCA_002482435.1. GTDB lineage: Bacteria > Bacillota > Clostridia > Christensenellales > CAG-138 > UBA7707. The sequence continues at coordinate 3,115 of DLFZ01000051.1, read as the reverse complement.
AGGTTTCCTTGACGAGGGCGATAAACTCGTTGCCAAGCGCAGGCAAAACGTTTTTAAACGCCTGAGGCAAAATGATGCGACGCATGGTTTGCGCATGCGAAAGGCCCAAACAGCGCCCAGCCTCAAACTGTCCGCCGTCGATGCTCATGATGCCCGAGCGGAAAATTTCCGCCAAATATGCACCCGAGTTGATGCCAAACGCAAGCACCGCTACCGTTACCTTGCTTACCGCAGGCGAGGTGAACACAATAAAGTACAAAATGAGAAGCTGTACCACCACCGGCGTGCCGCGTATAAAGGTAATGTACACCTTGCAGATAGCGTTCAAAAACCCCATGCCGCCCGCCTTATCGTGCGTGGTACGTACCATCGCGGTAAGCGCGCCGAGCACAACGCCGATGATGATCGCCATCAGCGCGATTTCAAGCGTTACAATTAGCCCGTTTGCAAGGTATTGCCAACGGTCGTCCTTGATAAAGTTAACGTAAAAGTCGTTGCCAAATTTTTGTAAGGTATCCCTTACCCCCTGCGTCAGCGCGTCCAACATGCGCACCCCCATTTTCCCCTTTGTATGCAAAGCGCCTCCACCCGAAAACGGACAGGGCGCAAAACTCGCCTTTTCGGGCACCGCGCTTCCACCTACGCGAAAACGCGTTCCCGTTTGCGCTGCACGATGCCGCCGGCCGGACCAACGTCCGACCGGCGACCGAAAAGCATTTATTAAAAGCTCTACTTTGCGCGAACGATGATGACCTGCGTACCCGTGGCGTATACGTCCGAAAAATCAACCTGCGTAAGTCTGTCTTCGGTTATCGTCATCCCTGCAGCGCCGATGTTGGCCTTGCCGCTCACGACTGCGGGGATGATGGAATCAAACGCCATATCCTCCACCACAAGCTCCATTTTGAGAATGTCGGCAATCGCCTGCGCAATTTCCACATCGATACCTACAATTTTATTGCCGTCGTAATACTCGTACGGACGGAAGGTGGCCTCCGTTGCCATGTGTAGCGTGCCGCCGGAAAAGTCGGCATTGGAGGAAACGTAGGGGCTTTGCCCCGCTGCGTCGCCGATGTAGTTGGCTACGATTTGGTCGATCACGCCGCTTTCTTTCAGATTAGCAAGCGCGCCGTTGATGGCAGCGGTCAGAGCAGCATTGTCCTTGCTGACGCAGATGGCGTAATCCTCAACGGCAAACGGATCCGGCAAAATAGTAAGATCCGTATTCTGCGCTACGTATACCGCGGCGGGTGCGCTATCGAGGATTACACAGTCAACCTTGCCTTGCTTAAGCGCCTGAATGGCATCAGTCGTTTTGGTATAGTTTTCCACCTGCGAACCAAGCTCCTCATAGTCGGCAGCGTAAATTGCGCCCGTGGTGCCTTGCTGCACGCCGATGGTTTTGCCCGGCAAATCGTCCGCGGAAAACACCGCGTTTGCGGGGATCGATGCGCACGCACCAAGCACAAACGCAACCGTAAGTACTGTCACAACCACGATAACAAGCTTTTTAAGTTTCATAATCATTCCTCCAAGCCTAACGGCAAAAAATCTCCGCTGACGGTATTATAATTCATACATTATGCATTATCAAGCCTTTTCGAATTGATATTTTTGTCTATTTTCTAGGTATTATAGCGATTTTGCTTATCCCATCCGTTTTCTGAATTTGATTTTTATTACTAATTATTGCATTTTTATTCCAGTTGTAGCGTGGCGCACCCATGCACATTTTCTGTATTTTATTGCATTTTCGCTGAATATTTATTAAATTATATATTTATATATTTTTCTTGTTGACAGCGCCGCTCTCCTCCGCTATAATCCATTTCAACAAATGCGAAAAAGCGGAGCAAACAAACGGTTTGGCCTTTTTTAGAGAGCTTCCGGGTGGTGCAAGGAAGCAAGGCTGCGTTTTGATACATCCGCCGAGCAGCCCGAAGAAAGGCGCAAGCCGATTAGACCGGAGCCGGGATTCGCCCGTTAAAGCGATGGGGTATGATGGTACCTGACGAGGCTTTTGCCGCGAGGCAAAGGCGAACAAAGGTGGTAACACGGCACTAGCGCCCGTCCTTTGAGTTTTTCAAAGGGCGGGCTTTTGTTTTTCCTCATGCCGAGGAGATGCCAAAAAATAATATATTATTTGTGTTGACAGCCGCAAAGGCAGACGCTATAATTCACCTTAATCAAATGCGAACAGGCGGAAACATAGAAACGGTTTGACCTTTCAGAGAGTTCCCGGTCGGTGTGAGGGGCAAGGTTGCGTTTTGAATTCATCCGTACAGCAGCCCGAGGAAAGGCATTTTGCTAAGTAGAACGGTGCCGGGGTCGCCCGTTAAAGCGATAGGGTATGGTAGTACCCGACGAGGTCTTTGCCGCAAGGCAAAGGCGAACAAAGGTGGTAACACGGCATAGCGCCCGTCCTTTGAGCTTCATCAAAGGGCGGGCTTTTTTGTTACCCGCTGCTCAATCACGCATACCAAAACATTTTTATAATTCAACAGGAGGCTACCATGAAACACAAAAAATCCGCGCTCGCCCTGCTCCTCGCGCTGGTTCTTGCCATCGGTGCGCTCGGCTGTGCCGCAGAGACCAAGGCTCCCTCCACCGCCGATGCGAACGCCACGCCCGCCGCCACGGAAGCACCCGCTACCGAGACGCCCGCGGCAACCGAGGCACCCGATGGCATGCTTACCATCGGCATTTTACAGTACGTTACCCACGACGCGCTCGACGCCGCCCGCGAAGGCTTTGTGCAGGCGCTTGCCGACAACGGCTTTGTGGAAGGGCAAAACGTTACTTTCGACGTGCAGAACGCGCAGGCCGACAGCAGCAACCTTTCCACCATGAGCAACCGCTTCGTGAACAACAAGGTTGACCTCGTGCTCGCCATTGCCACGCCCGCGGCGCAGTCCATCGCCTCACTCACAACCGAGATCCCCATTCTCTTCACCGCTGTAACGGACCCCGTAGGCGCGCGCCTCGTTGAATCCGCACAAGTGCCGGGCGGCAACACTACCGGCACCAACGACATGAACCCCATCGCCGAGCAGCTCGACCTTCTTGTAAAGCTTGCTCCCACGGCGAAAACCGTAGGCCTTCTTTACACCTCGAG
>DLFZ01000250.1:3019-4057 GCA_002482435.1 Christensenella sp. UBA7707 | reverse complement strand
TTTGATGACGCTCGGCACAGGCGTGGGCGGCGGGCTCATCCTCAACGGCAAAATGTTCAACGGCGGCAACGGAAGCGGCGTGGAGCTTGGGCACATGGTGCTCAAACACGACGGCGACCTTTGCACCTGCGGGCTGCATGGGTGTGTGGAGTCCTACTGCACGGCGACGTGGCTCGTGAAAGAGGGTAGGCGCGCCGTTGTGGAATATGTGAGCAGCATGATCTATACTTCCGCGCGCGGCAATATGGATAACGTAAACGCCAAGCTTGTGGTGGATTGCGCAAAGGCGGGCGACCGCGTTGCCCTCGATATTTTCGAGCGCTATGTGGACGCACTCGGCTCCGCTGTGACCTCACTCGTGAACCTTTTTGATCCGGAGGTCGTTGCCTTGGGCGGCGGCGTTTCCCTCGCGGGGGATTTCCTGTTTGAGCCGCTTCGCGAAAACATATACAAAAAGATGTTCTTCCCGTCCTGCGGGCGCATTGTTCCCGCGCAGATGGGCAACGACGCGGGCATCATCGGCGCTGCCATGCTTAAGTTCAACGCGGAATAGGAGCCTTTTATGGGAGAAATACGACTTGTAAGACCTGCGCGCGAGCATGAACGCGCGGTAATGGAATATCGCGCGGAGTTTTTGCGCGACGGCGATGATCTTGCCGGCACGGCAGGCTTAAGGAGCGAGGAAAACTATCCTGTGTGGATGAACGCCATACTCGGCGACGAGTTCCCCGAAACCGTGCGGGAAGGGCTTGTGGAGGCGACTACCTTCCTCGCCTTGCGCGAAAGCGATGAGGCCTTGATCGGCTTTATTCAGGTCCGGCATAGGCTCAACGCTTACCTCACGCAGTTTGGCGGGCATATCGGCTACAGCGTTCGCGCCTGTGAGCGGCAAAAGGGTTATGCCACGGAAATGCTCCGTCAAGCGCTTCTCTACGCAAAAACGCTCGGGCTTAGGAAAGTGCTTGTTACCTGCAACAACGACAACGAGGCTTCACGGCGAACCATTCTCTCAAACGGCGGCGTGCTTGAAAACGAAGT
>DLFZ01000250.1:0-2975 GCA_002482435.1 Christensenella sp. UBA7707 | reverse complement strand
TATGCTTCAAACCTCGGATCTATCGGCTTATTTTGCTTCGGCTCTCGGCAACGTCATAAGAGAAGCCACCAAGGCGGTTTTCAAAAACCCAAAAGAGGCTGCTTTTCTTTTGAGCGCCGCCAAAAACAACGTAAAGAGCCAAAAGCTTCGCGACCGCTACGAGCACGGCGGCGACCATATCCCCGCGTTTCTCATTGCCAGTATTACCGACGCATGCAACCTTTTTTGCACGGGCTGTTACGCCCGTGCCAATGGGCTTTGCGGCGAGCAGCGCGAAACGCGCAAAGAGCCGCTTTTAACCGCTGAGGAGTGGAGCAGCGTGTTTTCGCAGGCGCGCGAGCTGGGTGTTTCGTTTGTTTTGCTTGCAGGCGGTGAGCCGCTTTTGCGAAAAGATGTTTTAGAGCAGGCCGCCAAGGAAATGGAACTGCTGTTTCCCGTTTTTACAAACGGCACGCTCTTGAGCGGAAAAACGTTTGAGCTTCTTGAAGAAAACCGCCACATCATCCCCGTGGTGAGCGTGGAGGGCGGAGAAGCCGCGACCGACGCGCGGCGCGGCAAGGGCGCGTACGGTCTGATTCGCGAGGCGATGGGGCGCATGCGCGAAAGCGGCATGCTCTTTGGCGCGTCCGTCACCGTGACGGCCGAAAATTTAAGTGAAGTTACCTCCGAGGCCTTTCTGAACGAGCTTTATGCCTTGGGCTGCCGGCTCGTATTTTACATTGAATATGTGCCGGTGGACGTGGCGACCAAGCACCTCGCGCCCGGCGAGGAGGAGCGCTGCGCGTTGCAAACGGCGATGGATGCGCGGCGGAAAACCCACCCCTCCATGATCTTCCTCGCGTTTCCCGGAGATGAGCAATTTATGGGCGGCTGCCTCGCTGCGGGGCGCGGCTTTTTCCACATCGGTCCGTCGGGCGCAGCGGAGCCATGCCCGTTTTCCCCGTATTCGGATTGTAATGTGCGTGGAAAAACCCTGCTCGAGGTGCTGCGTTCGCCCTTTTTCAAGAGGCTTCGGGAAAAGGGGCTTGTTGGCGGCGAGCATGACGGCGGCTGCGCGCTCTTTGAGCGCGAGGCCGAAGTAAAGGCGCTTCTTGCAAACATCGAGGTGGAAGGATAGTAAATCGTTTTGCTCAAGCGCTCTGTTTTAAAAATTGAATTCCATAAATAGGTTATAATTGACGCGCCGCAGTACAGAAGTGCCGCGGCGCATGTTTATTAAAAAACCGGTAGAAGTAAAGTGGGCATGTTATTCGCCCTGCGAACCGCCGCGTTTTGCGCGAAGCCTTGAAACGGCACCGGGCAGTGCTTTGAGTTTCGCGAGCGTTTCTGGAGGGAGACGGAGTTTTTCAAGCGCTTCAGGCGGAACGTTCAGCTTAAAAAGAGCTTCTGGCAGAAGCGAGATTCGCCGCGTAGGGTCAGCGCGAAACGCGTGAATGCCAACGGCAAAAAGGCTTCGCAGCGCAGAGGAAAGGAACGCACGCGTGTCGTCGTCGATTTTCTTTGCGGTGCCAGCGGCAATCATAAGGTTTTTGCGAGGGTCTTCCATAAACTCGTGCAAGGTTTTCGCATCGGTGGCGCTAAGCGCGTTGAAAAGCACATCCACAAACAGCATGCGCTGCTGAGGAGAAAGCTCACCGAGCCAATCGTGCACGGTTTTGTTCAAAGCTTGTGCGCCGCCTTTGATGGCATTTACGCGCAAAAAGTCGTTTTCTTGCACAAGCCATGAAAACGGGTCGTGCTGCATGAGAAACAGCCGGTCGCTTCGCACTACCTCATAGCTCTCCTGCGACTGCAAAAGCATGCCGATGACGGAGGATTCCGGCACGGTTTTTTTGATTTTTGCACTTGCCGCGCCATATTGAGGCAAAGCCAGTACGCTTTCTAAAAAACCCGGCCCGTCGTGGCTGAACACCGTCTCAATGCGCTCAAAAACTGGTGCGGTGCAAAAGATTGTGGCATACGAGGCGAGGTTGCCGCCCTTGGAGTGCCCGCCCACATAAATGCGGCCCTTATGCCGAAGCGCGGCTTGCTCCAAATAGCGTACGGCTTCCTGCTGCGCGGGTACCGGACAGGTGAACGACATGTTGAAGTCCTCCTTCCAGCCGACGAAGGTGGAATCCGTGCCGCGAAAGGCCACGTAAACGTTGCCGTCGGGGAGAAGGAAAGTAACGGCGGAAAACTGCTTTTCCTCCGCCGCGCTCAGCTTGTTTGCATAGTCCGTAAAGCGTATGCCGCGAAAGCGCGGGCTTGTGCTAAGCGCGTAAACGAGCGCGCGATTGCTTACGCCGTCGCGTATGTGCAAAAACGCCGTGTCGCCCAAAACGTTTTTTGCCAATTCATAAAGCGGTATGCCGTTTTTCGCTTCGCCTTGCGTGCCGAAGGACTCGCCGAAATTGAGGTAGGAAAGCTGCGATAGCACAAGGCTGTCCACCGCGTGAAGCGGCAACTCGGAAAAGGCAAGCTTACTTTCCCTTGCGTAGTCAATGATATTTGCCATAAATGCCGCCTGCTATTGAATTTCTTTCATTGTAGCGCGCGCGGCGCAAAGTCACAAGCCTCGAAAAACAGGAGGGGGATTCTGTGAAACTTATAACAATCGTGTTGTCATATCGCCCGATTTGTGATAAAGTTTAGTAAGAAAACAGGCTTGTTTTTTAGAGTCTTTTTGAATGACATGCATGTCATATCTTTTTATTCTGGGAGGAAGCGTTTCATGAACAAGGGAAAAACCATCTCCATGCTGCACCTTGGCGATAAGGCGGAGAGCGTCAACCATGTAACAGAGGATATCGGCGTGAAGTTTGCCGATGTTTCCAACGACCATAATCCCGTGCACCTTGATGAGGCGTATGCCATGGCCACCCCGTTCAAAGGCCGCATTGCGCACGGCATGCTTCTTGCGGCTTACATCTCCTCTGTAATCGGCAACCAGCTCCCCGGGCCCGGCAGCATTTATGTAAACCAGACGCTTTCTT
>DLFZ01000093.1:1947-3101 GCA_002482435.1 Christensenella sp. UBA7707 | reverse complement strand
CAAACCGACGTGATGATGTTCAACGTGATCCTACTCGTGATCGTGGTACAGGTTTTCCAAGAAATCGGAACGCGCCTTGCAAGGCGTACCGACAAACGCGCCCGCTGATTTTGAAACTCTAAAATTTATATTTGTTTGGAGGTTACCCCATGAAAAAGTTCTTGTCCGTTCTTTTTGCCGCCCTGTTGGCGCTCTCCCTGTTCGCAGGCTGCGCACAGCCCGTTGAAGCCCCCGAGGCAACCGCAGCGCCCACCGAGGCCGCCGCAACCGAAGCGCCCTCTACGGAAGAACCCGCGACCGAAGCTCCTCTCACCGTAATCAAGGTCGGCGCGAGCATCACCCCGCATGCCGAAATCCTCGCGCAGGTCAAGGAAGCCCTTGCCGCGCAGGGCTATGATTTGCAGGTGGTGGAGTTTACTGACTACGTGCAGCCCAACCTTGCACTTGAAAGCGGCGAACTCGACGCCAACTACTTTNNCCAGCCGTACCTCGATGAGTTCAATGCGCAAAACGGCACCCACATCGTGACTGTGGCCGCCATCCACTACGAACCCTTCGGCATCTACCCGGGCAAGACCAAGACGCTTGCCGAGATTCAAGACGGCGCACAGATTGCAGTTCCCAACGACGGTACAAACGAAGCCCGCGCGCTGCTGCTGCTTGAGGCGCAGGGCCTCATTAAGCTCAAAGAAGACGCAGGTCTCAACGCCACCGCTCTCGACGTTGTGGAAAACCCNNACCCCAAGAACATTAAGATCATCGAAGTGGAGGCCGCACAGTTGGCGCGCTCGCTGCAGGATGTTGACTTTGCGGTTATTAACGGCAACTACGCCATTCAGGCGGGTTTGAACGTCGCCAAGGATGCCGTTGCCACCGAGGATAAGGATTCCGTCGCGGCCGATACCTATGCCAACATCGTTTGCGTAAAGGAAGGAAACGAACAGAACCCCGGCGTACTCGCGCTGATTGCCGCGCTTCAAACGGACACGATCCGCACCTTCATCGAAACCACCTACGAAGGCGCCGTGGTACCCAAGTTCTAAAGCACAGTTTATAACAAAGGAAAAAGCCGCCGGGCCTATAGGTCGGCGGCTTTTTGCATTTGCATTTGCCATGGGTGAAAGCGAAAGCATCCTCGATAGCGGCTTTTTCAA
>DLFZ01000093.1:0-1924 GCA_002482435.1 Christensenella sp. UBA7707 | reverse complement strand
CTTATTCTTATGCGCGTGCGATTTTGGCCTTACGGCCAAACGCACATGCGCGAATTATACCATGTTCGCTTCGCTTCCATGGTATAATGATAAAAAGTATATGGTGCGCTTTCAAACGGAAGGGAAGAAAATCGAGAACAGGCAAATCATTGTATCCTTATCTCTTGTAGAGCGCGAAAGCGCAAGGCGCATGGGGGTAGAACGGCACCGGAGACCAAAAAGTATGTTGAGGAGGGTAGAACATGAAACTTTATATGAGGCAAAAGGTGTTTTCCTTCACGGATCGGTTTACCGTAAAGGATGAGCTGGGTGCGGATCACTACTATGTGGAAGGGAAGCTTTTCTCTTGGGGCAAGCAACTTTTTGTATACGACGTGGCGACTGGCGCGGAAGTGGCGTTCATCAAGCAAAAGGTTTTTAGTTTTTTGCCGCGCTATTATGTATTTGTTGGCGGAGTGCAATATCTTGAAATCGTGAAGGAGTTTACCTTCTTACGGCCGCGTTACGCCATTTTCGGGAAGGACTGGCAGGTGCAGGGCGACTTTTTCGCCCACGAATACAGCGTTACGCAAAACGGCGAGCTCGTAGTAACCATCGCCAAGGAATGGCTGACATGGGGGGATACCTATGCCATTACCATCGGCAATCCGGCTGACGAAGTTGCCGCGCTTGCAACGGTACTCGCCATCGACTGCGCGGTGGATCAGCAGAATGACCACTGAAAAAAGTTTCAATCAATACAACGGTCATAGAAAAGGCACGGAACCATCCGCGCCTTTTTTCGTTTGCCCGGTTTAGCTGAACTGGGCGGAATACAGCTCGTAGTAAAGCCCACGCTTGTTTAAAAGCTCCTCGTGGCTGCCTTGTTCGGCAATTCTGCCGCCGCTCAAAACAAGAATGTTGTCCGCGTTTTGAATGGTGGAAAGCCTGTGGGCAATGATGAAGCAGGTTTTGCCGCGCATGAGCTTTCGCATAGCGGATTGTATTTGCATTTCCGTGCGCGTATCCACGTTGGAGGTCGCCTCGTCTAAAATGAGGATTTTTGCCTGGGGCAGCATGGCGCGCGCGATGGTTAAAAGCTGCCGTTGTCCCTGCGAAATGCTCAGATTTTCGTCGTTCAAAACGGTGTCGTAGCCCTGTGGCAGCTGCATGATGAAGCTGTGGATCTTTGCTGCTTTCGCCGCAGAAATTACCTCCTCGCGCGTGGCGTCTTTTTTGCCGTAGGCGATGTTTTCAAATACGGTTCCCTGAAAAAGCCAGGTGTCCTGCAAAACCATGGTGTAAGAAAGGCGAAGACTTTCGCGCGTAACGGAGCGAATGTCCTTTCCGTCTATCAAAAGACGTCCGGAGCTCGGGTCGTAAAACCGCATCAAAAGGCTGATGATGGTGGTTTTACCCGCACCTGTAGGGCCGACGATGGCGATCATTTTCCCCTCCGGCGCGTCGATGTTCAAATCCTCCACAACGGGGCGGCCACTTGCATAAGAGAAGTCTACATGGTCCACTTCCACGTGCCCATTCACGTCCGTTAGCGGTGCGGCGTCCTCCGCGTCCGCGCTTTCAAGCGGCGCGTCAATCACGCGGAACACGCGCTCCGCCGCCGCGAAAGCAGATTGCAGCTCGCCCAAAATGTTGGCGGCCTCGTTGATGGGGCCGGAAAACTTGCGCGAATACAGCACAAAGCTTGAAAGGTTGCCGAGTGTAAGGCCGCCGTATAGGTACATGATCGCGCCAAACACGCTGATGAGCGCGAGTGAGAGGTTGTTGATGAAGTTCACGCACGGGCCATTGATGCTGCCGTAATAGTCGGCATTGTAGTAAGCGGTAACGGCGGCGTTGTTTTTTTCGTCAAACCGGCGGATCATGGTTTCCTGCTGGTTGTAGGCGGCAATGGTTTTTTGTCCGGTGAGGCTTTCTTCCGCAT
>DLFZ01000166.1 GCA_002482435.1 Christensenella sp. UBA7707 | reverse complement strand
GCGAGCATGGCGTTGAATTGAACAAGCGCCGTGTCGAGCTTCTCTGCTGCGGCATCTGCAAGGCCGCTACCTTGCTGTTCCAGCACTTCCATGCTTTTGCCAAGGGCGTTTAGATCAATGCTTTCCAGTTGATCCATTGCGGCATCAAGGCGCGCAAGCGCCGTTTGTACGCGCGGAACGCCCACAAACAAAAACGCGGCCACGGCCACCAGCATGAGCGCGCTCATAAAGGTGCGCGCCGCTGCAAGCCGCAGCTGCGCTTTTGCGTATTTTTTTTGAAGGGCTACGTCGTCTTGTATTTGACGCAGCGAAAGCACGGCGCTTGGCTTTGCGTCCTCGGGACGCGGCTGAATTTCATTGTTGGCTGCGGTTTTTGCTTCCATAAAAAGTTATCCCCCTTCAGCATGCGATTTGGCGCGTGAATCGCGCAAAGATAGTATGCCCGAAAAGCGCGTTTCGCATAAGCCTCTTCGCGGGTTTTCAGCGGCTGTGGGCATCGTGCCTTCGAAACAAACACATAACTTTATACATTTTTGATTGTTTAAAAAATGCCCGAAAAACAGTAAATGCGCGTTACGGATAAGTTGCATAAAGTGTGCCGTTTTCCTTGAAATATACAGTTTGTGTGGTATAATGGAAACATCGACACAGCATGAATCTTATCCAGTATCCGGCAAGCGCGTTCACGGCGGCGTTCGCCGCGTGTAAAAAACAATGGTTTTACGCGCGAAAAGCGGGTTCTTTCTTTTCCTGAATCAAAAAACATCCCCACTTTTTATTTCTATGGAGGAATTGTATGGAAAACGTAAAGGTAGCAATTTGGGGCTTCGGTGCCATGGGCGGCGGCGTGGCCAAGGTTTTGCTGCAAAAAAAAGGCGTTGAAATCACGGGCGTGTGCGACATTCACCCAAACCGCGTCAATCAGAGCATTTTTGAGCTTTTGGGCGTAGAGCGCGGCGAACACAGGGATGTTGTCGTAACTCCTTCCATCGAGCAGGTGGTAAAAAAGGGCGCGTGCGACGTGTGCGTGATCGCGACGGATTCGTTTACCAAAAAGGCGTTTCCGAAAATAAAATTCGTGGCGGAGCAGGGTGTAAACGTTGTGTGCACCGCCGAGGAAATGAGCTACCCCAAGGCACAGTCGCCTGAGCTTACCGCAGAGATGGATAAAATCGCAAAGGAAAACGGCGTTACCATTTTGGGTACGGGCATCAACCCCGGGCTTATGATGGACCTTCTCGCCATTTGCCTTTCCGGATGCATGGTGGATGTACAAAGCGTTATGTGCAAGCGCGTCAACAGCCTTTCCCCCTTTGGGCCGGCGGTTATGGAAGAGCAGGGCGTTGGCCTTACGGTAGAGAAATTTGACGCGGGCGTCAAAGACGGCACGCTTGCCGGGCATGTTGGTTTTGCCGAATCGGTCGGGATGATTGGCGAGGCGCTCGGCTGGGAAGTGGAGCGTTTTGAGCAGCAAATGAAGCCCATCGTTACCACGGTCGATCGCAAAAGCGCCTATGGCTTTGCCCGCGCGGGCGACGTGGCGGGTGTAAATATGACAGGACAGGGGTATGTGGATGGGGCTTTGAAAATCGACATGATCCACCCGCAGCAAATCGAACCTGAGGCCGAGGGCACCTATACGGGCGATTATATCGTATTGAAGGGCAGCCCCGAAGTAAACATGCAGATTCGCCCCGAGGTAGACGGGGGCATTGGTACCATTGCAATGTGCGTCAATATGATTCCACATGTCATCAACAGCGAGCCGGGGCTTAAAACCATGCTCGATCTGCCGGTGCCGCGCGCCATCATGGGGGATTTTCGCAATTTTATCAAGAGGTGACGGAGAATGGCTCAAAAGGGCGAATGGGCGCTTTTGCATAGCGTCGTTCTGGAAGCGCCGCAGCGTGCGCCGCAGGTTCCCGAAGACACCCATAAGGTGCCGCTTGAAATGTGGGTGAAGGGTACGCTCACAGCGCCCGCACGCCTTGGTGCGAAGGCTACGGTCGTCACCCGCACGGGGCGCAAAGTTACGGGTACGCTCCTTGAGGTCAACCCACGTTTCTCCCATGACTTCGGCGATTTTGTGCCCGAGCTATTGGACATTGACGATATGCTTCGCGCCATCGTGTTTGGGGGTGACGGCAAATGAAGGGTGTTTCCTACGAAGCCGTTATGGCGCGAAAAGGCGAAATCATGAGATCCGCCGTGGGAATGGACTATTCGCTGTTTGAAAGTGGCTCCATCGCATTCGATTACGAAGCGCTTATGCGTGCTCCGGGGTTGACGCTTGAAGACGTGATACGCATCCAGCGCAACTTTTCCATCGGCAACACGCCTCTGATCGAGCTGAAAAACATCACCGAGCTTGCCCGAAAATGTGCCGCGCCCGGCAAAGGCGCCCGCATCTTCATCAAGGACGAGGCGGCAAACCCTTCGGGGAGCTTCAAGGTGCGCCGCGCTGCCACCAGCATTTACACGGCAAAAAAACTCGGCTACAAGGGTGTAATCTCCGCCACCAGCGGCAATTACGGCGCGGCGGTCGCGAGCGTGTGTGCCATGGCAGGACTTAAGTGCATCGTGGTGCAGGAATGCTACGACTCGCGCGGAAAGGGTCAGCCGGAAATCATCGAAAAGGCGCGCAAGTGCGAGGCGCTTGGCGCAGAGGTCGTGCAGCTTTCCGTTGGCCCCGAGCTTTTCTACGTGTTTTTACGACTGCTTGAGGACACCGGCTATTTCAACGCCTCGCTTTATACTGCCTACGGCATTTTGGGCATTGAAACCCTGGGGTATGAGATCGCCGAGCAATTCCGCGCGCGCGAAGGGAAAGACCCGGACATGGTTGTTTGCACCAACGCGGGCGGCGGCAACCTTACAGGAACGGCACGCGGCTTAAAAAAAGCTGGCTGCGCTGCCGAAGTCGTGGCGGCGTCGGTCAACCTCAAGGGGCTTCATATGGCGAGCGACGCGCAGTTCAACAAAAAGTCGTTTACGACCGGCCATACGGGCTTCGGCATGCCGTTTTCCACTTGGCCGGACCGTTCGGATGTGCCGCGCAGCGCGGCGCGCCCTCTTCGCTACATGGACAAATACGTTACCGTGAACCAAGGCGAAGTGTTTTACATGACAGAAGCGCTCGCCACGCTCGAAGGACTTGAAAAAGGGCCTGCGGGCAACACGTCGCTTGCGGCCGCGTTTTCCCTTGCACAGAAGATGGACCGCGATCAGTGCATTGTGGTACAGGAAACGGAATACACGGGCGCAGGAAAGCACCTCAACCCGCAGCTTTCCTTTGCGCGTAAAAACGGCATCGATATCCGCTTCGGCGACCCCAAAGAGGAGGTCGCGGGCAGAAACATTATTTTGCCCAAACATCCGTCGCTGCTTCAAGCGCGCGAGGTGGATATGGCGCATCTTCGCGCGTCGCTCATCAAAAACGCGCTTCAAGCGCATGGCGGCAAATACACGGAAGAAGACCTCGCCTTTTTGGCGGAAGAAACCAAAACCGACACCGAATTTGTACTTCGGTGTATCAAGGAGGAGCAGGCATGAAACGGGCAGACGATTTTGAAGCGCGCAGCGGGCATTTGAAAAACCTGACGGATGCGGAGCTTGAGCAGCGCTTCTGGAGCCTTGCCGAGGAGCTTGTAAACCCCATGCTCAAGCTTGGCTACGAAAACACAACGCCTTCGGTGGAGCGCTCGGTGCTTTTGCGCATGGGCTTTTCCTCTATTGAGGCAAAAAGCATTGTGGATGCGTGCGTGGATCATCGGCTCATCGGCCACGGTGCGGGCAATGTTGTTTACAAGATCGCAAAAAGGCACAACCTTCCCATCCGCGAGGCGGGCGTGGCCCTTGCAAACGGGGAATACTGGGATGAGGCCGAAACGCTTTTCAACGGGGGTAATGTATGAACGAAGAATATAGGCTTGACCCCAACCAAAACATCGATGTAGAAAAAGTCCTCGAAAACCTTGAGGATTACCGCCCCAGAAGGCGCGGCTGGACGTGGCGCGAACCCGTAAAAAACCTAAAAATGGGCGCGTTCACCTATCAGGATTGCTCAAAGCCGTTAAAGGCTTCTGTTCCGCTGCCGCCGGCGCACAACTTCGGCGACATCGACCCGCAGCCCGCACCCGTGATCACCACGGAAATCGCCTCCGGTCGTTTTGAAGACGACATCCGTCGCATGCGCATGGCGGCGCATCACGGCGCGGATCACAT
>DLFZ01000196.1:5865-6278 GCA_002482435.1 Christensenella sp. UBA7707 | reverse complement strand
TAGCTGTTGCATTGGAACACGCACCAAAGCTTTTTGTGCGGGTAACGGGAGGCAGCGTCCATCACAGCGCTGATTTCCGAGGGGTGGTGTGCGTAATCATGGAAAACCTTTACGCCGTTGCGCTCGCCGTAATACTCAAAGCGGCGGCGGGTGTTTACAAAGCGCGTAAGCGCCTGCGCAACCGCGTCAAACGGTGCACAGAGGGAAAGCGCAGTAACGGCTGCAGCCATGGAATCGATCACAATATGTTCGCCGGGCACGTGGAGCGTAAGCTTACCAAGCGCCTTGCCGCGGTACAAAAGCGTGTAACTCGGGCAGCCAAATTCATCGTAGGCGATGTTTGCGGGCGTATAGTCCGCATCACTTAGGCCGTAGGAAAGCTTTTTGCCCGCAAATTCAGCAAGAAGGCCGCG
>DLFZ01000196.1:0-5762 GCA_002482435.1 Christensenella sp. UBA7707 | reverse complement strand
TCGATGTTGTTGATAAGGGCCACGGTGGGGCGAAGCGTGAGAAAGCTTTCCACATATTCGCACGCCTCGGTAATGAAAAGGTCGCTGTCGCTTAAGCGCACGCCGCCGTGCAAAAACTCCACAAAGCCGCCCACATGTACCGTAGCATCGAGCGCGCCCGCGTCACTTACGAGCGCGAGCATGGAGGTAACGGTGGTTTTGCCGTGGCAGCCCGCAATGCCGACAACGTGCTTATAATGCTCGGAAAGCTGCCCAAGCGCCACGGAACGCTCAAGCTCCGGAATGTTATGCGCCGCGCCGTAGGTACGCTCCACATTGTTGGGCTTGATGGCGGCGGAATAAATGATAAGATCCGCATCTCCCACGTTATTTTCTTCATGGCCGATTGTCACAGGCACGCCAAGCTCCTTCAAGCGTTCGGTAAACGGCGAAGTCGCAGCGTCGGAACCCTGCACCTGATAGCCGCGCGACATCAAAATTTGGGCGAGGCCGTTCATGGAGCAGCCGCCGATGCCGATGAGGTGGATTTTTTTGTGTTCGCTGATATGCGCCATAGGCCCTCCAAGCAAAAATCAAAACAGTCGGCATTCGTGCCGCACCATACCGTACCCATAAAAAGGCACAAAAACCGCGCGCCTAAGGCGCGCACAAGTTTGTCAAAAAGCAGCTTATGTCACTTTTCCATGCGCAGCTTTTGACCCGTCTATTATACTTATGTACGCCGAAAAAATCAAATTGTGCGGCAGACGCGAACGAATTCACAATCCGCAAATTCCTTTGCGGCCCTTCGCGCCTCTACGGCGCTTTCAAAAACACCCACCACCGCAGAACCGGAGCCCGTCATCGTCGCACCGAGCGCGCCGGCCTTTAAAAGCCGCTCTTTTAGCGCGCGGATCTCGGGCACGAAAGCGCAGGCGCACTCCTCGAGCGCGTTGTGCATATGCTTTGCGAGCGCGTGCACGTCGCCACGCTCCACCGCGCGAAGCGCCGCATGGGTATTGGGATGCTTTACGGGCAACGTAAGCGAGGAAAACAGCGTTTTGGTGCTGATGCCCTTCGCGCTCTTCACAATCAAAAGGTCCAGCGGGATGCGTTTTAAAGGCGTTAGCTTTTCACCAATGCCCTCGGCCAGCGCGCACCCCTGCATCATACAAAAGGGAACGTCCGCGCCGATCATGGCGGCAAGCGCGTACACTCGCTCCTCGCTCAGCGCGCCGTAGAGCTTCTGCATTCCCAAAAACACGGCAGCCGCGTTTGCGGATGCCGCTCCTAAACCCGCCTCATCGGGGATAAATTTTTTGATCCCGATGTGCGCGCCAAACCCCGTAAGCGCCATGTATGCGCGTGCGGCGCGGTAGGTCGCGCTGTTTTCGGGAAGGGGTACGTCGCAGCTAACCGATATGGTATCGGCCGGCTCGAGCGTAACCGCCTCATACAAATCGATGCAATGCATGATTGAGCGCAGGTCGTGGTACCCATCGCCGCGCTTTTTCAGTACATCCAGCGTCAAATTCACTTTGGCGTAGGCCTTTACTGTCTCCATACTCTGCATTATATACAGTTTCAGGTTAAAAAGCACGCATTTCGTGAATAATTGATACACTTGCCATAAATGGAGGAATGTATGCGTACTTTTTTGCGGGCAGCCACCGCCCTTTTGGTTGGATGCTCCCTTATTACACTGCTTTTTACACCATACGCACAAACAAACGCAGCTGCGGATTCCCTTTCTGACAGCGTATTTCGCCTACATATCATCGCCAACAGCGACTCAGTTGAGGACCAGCGTGTAAAGCTTTTGGTGCGCGATGCGCTTTTGAACTACGAGGCAACCCACATGCGCGGCGCGGCTGACCGCGATGCCGCAAGAGAGGCGCTCATGGCAGACGGTGAAGCGCTGCTCGCGGTTGCCGAAAACACCTTAAAGGAAAACGGTTTTTCCTACGGTGCACAGCTTTACGTGGGTACGTTTGCGTTTCCCGAACGCGTTTATTTTGAAAAAACCTACCCTGCCGGCGACTACGAGGCGTTGCGCGTGGTGTTGGGCAGCGGTCAAGGAAAAAATTGGTGGTGCGTGATGTTCCCTCCGCTTTGCATACTGGAGCTTCCCAATGGAGAAATTGATGTTGAAAGGCTGCAATTGGACAGCCTGCTTCTCAAGCTCATCAAAGAAGCGGATGGAGGAAAGCTATGGAAAAAAATCACGGGGCTTTTGCAAACAAGCTAGCGTTGATGCTGGTGCTTGTATTTCTTCTCACCTATCTCATTCCCGCAGGAGCGGCAGCCGAGGCGCTTAAAGTCGGCTCCACGGGTGAACAGGTGAAAACGCTGCAAACAAAGCTCAAGCGCTGGGGTTACTATTTCGGCACGGTGGACGGTAAGTACGGTGCTGCCACCAAAACGGCCGTGCAGAACTTCCAGCGCAAAAACGGCCTGACGGCTGATGGCGTCGCAGGTGCATCCACGCTCAAGGCGCTTGGCATGTCCACCCAAGCGAACACGGGCAACAATTCAGGCGGCAACACGGGCGGCTCTTCCAACGAGGATGGCAACCTTTATTTGCTTGCGCAGCTCGTGTACGGCGAGGCGCGCGGGGAACCCTATAAGGGACAAGTAGCCGTTGCGGCGGTCGTTCTTAACCGCGTGGACAGTTCCGAATTTCCAAACAGCATTTCGGGCGTTGTCTACCAGCCCGGCGCGTTTGACGCCGTGGCTGACGGGCAGATTAACTTGGCACCGGATGAGGCCTGTATCAACGCCGCGCGCGACGCCATAAACGGCTGGGACCCTACAGGCGGTTGTTTGTACTATTACAACCCCAAAACCGCCACCAACAAGTGGATGCTCTCAAAGCCGGTTCTTCTTGCAATCGGCAACCATTCCTTTTTTAAGTGAGGCGCGCCATGGCTGATAAAACAAGAAATCTCATCGAACGCATTCTCATCCCGGTGCTTCTGGCAGCAGCGCTCATCGCGGTAAGCCTTTGGGGTTCTTCGCAAGCGGCGCGCGCGGAAGATTATCAGCGCAACACCGCGGATATGTACAAACGCTCCTTTATGGAGCTTGCAGACGGCTTCTCCAACATCGAAAAAACGCTTTCCAAGCTCATGGTCGTCAACTCCCCCGCGCAGTATGTACTGCTTCTTGACGACATTTGGCGCCAAAGCGGCACCTGTGTAGGGCTGATGTCGCAAATTCCCTCCTCGCACCTTGATACGGCAGAGTTGAACCGCTTTGTGGTACAGCTTGGCGATTATGCGCATGGCCTCACCAAAACGGCGCTTTCCGGCAAGCCCATGGCCGAGGAGGATACCAAGCAGCTTCAGGACCTTTATACCGCCTGTACCAAAATTGCCAGCGATTTGAACACACGCGTGCAAAACGGCGACATACCAAACGCCATCATCACCAACGACGAGTACTATACCTCTGCGCAAAATGTTGAAGATCAAACCGCGCAGGGTGGGGAAAATGACCAATCCGGTGACCAAGTGTCACAGGAAGCCGATCAGGCAGGCGACGCTGCGGGCAATACGGGCGGTGGCAACAAGCAGCAGGATGAAAACATCAGCAAGTTCCCCGTGCTCATCTACGACGGCCCGTACTCCGAAAGCTCTGAAAACCGTGAGCCGCGGGGCCTTAGCGGCAACACCGTGAGCGAAGGTGAGGCGCTTGGTGTGGCGATGGGCTATGCGGGCGAGGGTGTGGAGCTTACCTACAGCGGCCCCTCACAGGGCTCCATTCCCACCTTCGATTTTGAGGCGACCACGCCGGACGGTCGTTACCTTTATATTTCCATTACCCAGCAGGGCGGGAAGCTTCTCACCATGATGAAGGGCGCAAAGAGCAACACCGAGGGCATACCCGAAGATCAAGCCGAGCGTGACCGCTACCGCGACGCCGCAACCAAATATCTTGAGGAGCAAGGCTACGGTAAAATGATCGCCACCTACGCGCAGTATTATGGAGGCGTGGCGCTCATCAACTGCGCAGCGATGCAAAACGACGTAATCCTTTACAGCGATCTTATCAAAGTATGGGTGGACAGGGAGGATATGGAGATCCTTGGCGTGGACGCGCGCAATTACTTCTTCAACCACATCGAACGCCAGCTCGAAACCCCCGCCATACCGCTTGAAGAAGCACAGGGTTACGTTTCTTCCAACCTCACCGTGCAATCGACGGCGCTTGCGCTCATCCCCATCACCCCGCAAACCGAAAGGCTTTGCTATGAGTTTAAGGGCGTATACGGCAACAACGAATACATCGTATACATCAACGCGCAGACCGGTGAGGAAGAGCAGATCTTCCAGATCATCAAGACCGAGAACGGGCAGCTTGTGATGTAAGCTATGCGCAGGTAATTGCTCGAACAAAAGTGAGCGCCGCACATAGGACATGGTTCTGTGTGCGGCGCTCGGTATGTTTCAAAACTCCGCCCATTTTATGCTTTTTTGCCGAATGCTGCCGAAACGTAGGCTTTGTGGAAAATTTGCCACAATTTTCTTTGACAAAGAAACAAAAACAGATTACTCTATTCTAAATCCGCGCCAAGATGCCCAAATCTATGGCGGGAAGGAATAAAGCCCTTGGAAAATACATACGCTTTGGTGAAAGAGGCGATATGCGCGCTTCTTAAAAACGGTGCGCAGCTTGAAGCGGCTCCTTTCCAAATCTTTTGCGCGCCCGACGCGTTCGAGGCCGCGACCGCACTCCCTCTCGCGCTTCAGATTCCCGCCGAATTTCTTGCCCAAAGGCTCGCTGTCTTTGACCACGCAAAGCCGCAAACGCTTTATGGGGTAAAGCTTGTGGAACAAGTGTTTCAAAGCGAAGGAAGGCTTTGTTTTTCGTTGACCGACGCGTTTTTTAACGCCGCGGTACGAGAAACAAACGCGCTTACGCCCCTTCCCACGCTCTCGCCGCGCGTGGAAGGCCGCGCGGAGTATGCGCTTTCGCGCATGCTCATGCTGGCGAGGAAGGGCGGCGACGGTTGCGAAAAGGAAGCACGGCGCATGGTATGGAGCGCGCTTGGCATTTTAGAGCGTCTCGACGATCACAAGGCGCTCAAAATCCGTCTGACGCTTGCCACCGAGCACGCGCTTTCCTTTGGGGAAAGCCTTCCCTTAACAGAGCGCATGGAACTTTACGGAAAAAGCGGGCAGGCCTGCGCCTGCGCGGCGCGCTGCATCGCGCAGGCGTTGACGGCGCTTGGGAGTATGAATTAACAAAAATGCGGCAGCCGCATTCGCAAAACCCGACAAAAGGAGGCTTTTGTAAATGGAAATCAAATGGTACGGACATTCCTGCTTTTTGCTCACCGGGGAATCCGGCGTGCGTATCCTCATGGATCCGCCTGACGCATCCACCGGCTATATGATTGCGCCCATGAAGGCGGACGTGGTAACCGCAAGCCACGGCCATTACGACCACAACAATTTTGCGCTCGCGATCAATGACCCCGTGCGCGTAACCGAAGCAGGCGTGCACGAGCTTGATGGCGTTACCATTGTGGGCGTGCCGTGGTGGCACGACGACGCACATGGTAAAAAGCGCGGCACAAACATGATGTTTGTGGTGGAGCTCGACGGCATCCGCGTGCTGCACGCGGGCGACATCGGCGTGCTTCCGGACGAGGAAACACTTCAAAAACTCGGCATGATCGACGTGCTTTTGGTGCCTATAGGGGGCACATACACCATCGACAGCAAGCTAGCTTTGGAGCTTTGCAACATGCTCAAGCCCAAAGTGGTCATTCCCATGCA
>DLFZ01000236.1:3851-4018 GCA_002482435.1 Christensenella sp. UBA7707 | reverse complement strand
TCGCGAAGGGCTTCCTTGTAAAAGACGGCAAGATCGTGCGCCCAGTGGATCAAATCACCGCTGCGGGCTCGTTCCTCTCGCTGATGAAGGGCATTCTCGAGGTGGGTTCGGATCTTCGCTTCGGCTTCCCGGGTTCCTCCAATGTCGGCAGCCCCAGCCTTCTGATC
>DLFZ01000236.1:3404-3792 GCA_002482435.1 Christensenella sp. UBA7707 | reverse complement strand
GGCGGCGCAAGAAAGATCAAAAGTATACAGGGTTTCCTTGTTTTTCCAAGGCCGTCTTTTCGCTTGTTTCTGCGCGTTTTTGCCGCAGAACGGGCATTTGTCACAGGCCGATGCGCGGGCCGTTTGCTTGACAAAATGCAAAAACCGATGATATAGTATAGGCAGGAAAAGTATACGTTTGCGCACAACGGATTACGGAGGATAAGGTGTTCCAGCTTGGCGATCAAATCTGTTACCCGATGCACGGCGTCGGTGTAGTCGAGGCGATTGAGGAACGCACAGTGCTTGGTAAACAGGCACAGTACTACGTTCTCCGTTTTGTTGTAGGAAAAATGACGGCGCTTGTGCCTGTGGAATCCGCCGAACAGGTAGGGCTTCGCGCCATCAT
>DLFZ01000236.1:144-3365 GCA_002482435.1 Christensenella sp. UBA7707 | reverse complement strand
AACTGGAACCAGCGCTACCGCGACAATTACGCCAAGCTTCGCGGGGGCAACATTTACGATGTGGCTGACGTGGTGAAGTGCCTCAAACGGCGCGACAGCGAAAAGGGCCTTTCCGCAGGCGAGCGAAAAATGCTTTTGACCGCGTGGCAGGTGCTATGCGCGGAGCTTTGCACCGCAAGCGGGTGCGGGGAGGACGAGCTCTCCTGCATCGTGGGAGGCTAGGCCCCTATTCTTATCTTTTACGCATCATGCAAAGGAGGGGATGTTTCATTGGCGAAAAAAATCATACGCATCATCCTGACGCTCGTCGGCGCGGCGCTTGGCCCCGCGGTGGTGGTCGGGATTAACGAGGTTCTTACGTTTTTCGGCTACATAGGCATTGCCGATATTTTTTTGCCGTGGGCGGTCGTTCTAATCTACATTGCAATGGGGCTTGCTGCTGCAATCATCTTTTTTATTTTTTCCCCAAAGCTCATTGATTCGTTCATCGCCTTCATCAAGCTTGCGGAAACCGAGCTTGCCGAAATGGCACTGCCCGAGATTTTCTTCGGCGTTGTCGGGCTTATTGTTGGCCTTGTAATCGCGTTTTTGGCGAGCACGCTTACAAACGTTCTCGCGTTTTCGTGGCTACGTTTCATCATCAACGCTGTTTTGTACCTCACGTTTGGCTACCTTGGCTGGTCCATTGCCACCAAGCGCAAGGGTGAGATCGTTGTGCCCAACTGGTTCCGCCGCCGCGACAAAAGCGGAAAGGCGGGCGTGAACGCGCGCCCAAAAATCCTCGACACATCGGTGATCATCGACGGGCGCATCGCGGACATCTGCGCCACGGGCATCGTGGAGGGGAACATCATCGTGCCGGGCTTTGTGCTCCAGGAGCTTCGCCACATTGCCGACAGCGCGGATGCGCTCAAACGCAACCGCGGCCGCAGAGGGCTCGACATTCTTGCGCGGATGCAGGAAACGCTGGAGTTGCCCATCCATGTGGTGGAAACCGACTATGATGACATTGCGGAAGTCGACGCAAAGCTTATAAGGCTCGCTTATGATATGAGCGGCGTGGTGGTGACCAACGACTACAATTTGAACAAGGTTGCGGGTGTACAAAGGGTTCCCGTTTTCAACATCAACGAGCTCGCAAACGCCGTAAAACCCATTCTTCTGCCCGGCGAGGAAATGGAAGCCGTGGTCATGAAAGAAGGAAAAGAGGCGGGTCAGGGCGTTGCCTACCTCGACGACGGCACCATGATCGTGATCGACGGCGCCAAGCGCTTCGTAGGTGAAACTGTGAGCATTCTTGTAACGAGCGTGCTCCAGACGGCGGCCGGAAGGATGATTTTCGCGAAAATGAAGTGAACGAATTATAAATTTTGGTGATAAATGAGAATATACGCGTTGACAACATACTTTCGTGGTGATAAACTAATAAACTGCGTTAGCATGGTAATCTGCGCGTATAGTCTTTTTTTCAGGCAGCCAAATGCTGTTTTACCATGTTTTGGGTATCTTTTTTAAGAAAATTGGCAATAATCAGCCGGAATGACGTCTGATATTATAAGCCGGATTTATACGGTATTGCAATAAGGAGTGAACGCGATGGTGCATGAAGTGCAAATGGGCACGAGAAAGCGCATGAGCTTCTCACGAATCAACGAAGTGCTGAACATGCCGGATCTAATTGAGGTCCAAAAAAATTCGTACAAGCGCTTTGTGGAAGAGGATTTCAAAGAGGTTCTGGCGGACATCTCACCCATCAAGGACTACTCGGAAAAGCTGGTTCTCGAGTTTGTGGACTATAAAATCGACTTTGAGCACCCGAAATACTCCGTTGAGGAATGCAAAGAGCGCGACGTCAATTACAGCGCTCCGCTCAAGGTTACGGTCCGCCTCATCAACACCGAGACCGGCGAGGTGAAGGAGCAGCCCGTGTTCATGGGCGATTTCCCGCTCATGACCGAACAGGGCACCTTCATCATCAACGGCGCGGAACGCGTTATCGTTAGTCAGCTCGTGCGTTCGCCCGGTGTCTATTTCGGCGAGCAGATCGACAAAGACGGCAAGCATCTTTACAGCGCGCAGGTGATCCCCAACCGCGGTGCGTGGCTCGAGTACGAAACCGACAGCAACGAAGTGCTGCACGTCAAGATCGACCGTCAGCGCAAGGTGTCGGTAACGGCGCTTCTTCGCGCGCTCGGCTACGGCACCGACGCGGAGATCGTGGATCTTCTTGGCGAGGAAGAACGCCTGTTGAACACCCTTGAAAAGGACACCACAAAGTCCACCGAAGAGGGCCTCATTGAAATTTACAAACGTCAGCGTCCGGGCGAGCCTCCCACCGAGGAAAGCGCGCGGAGCCTTTTGTATGCCCTTTTCTTCGACGCGAAGCGTTACGACCTCGCGCGTGTAGGACGTTATAAGTTTAATAAGAAGCTCTCGCTTGCTTCGCGCATCGCGGGCCATGTTTGCGCGGAAACCGTGGTGGATCCGCTTACCGGTGAGCTTTTGAAGGCGGAGGGTGAAACCATCTCCCGCGAGGATGCAAAAGCCATTCAAAACGCGGGCGTGCGTGCGGTTTACATCATTGCTGCGGGCAAAAGGCTTAAGGTTGTAGGCAACCAGTTTGTGGAGGCCTCGAACTACCTCAAGTTCGACCCTGAGCTTGCGGGCATCAACGAAAAGGTGCACTACCCTGCGCTCATGAAGCTTTTGAAAGAGGGCGAATCGCTTGGCGAGGACGGCTTAAAGGCGCTTCTTCGCGCGAATGTGAACGACCTCGTGCCGCGCCATATCCTGCCGGACGATATCATTGCCTCGGTGAGCTACCTCATGGGCATGCCCTACGGCGTAGGCCGCACGGACGACATCGACCATTTGGGCAACCGCCGCATCCGCAGCGTCGGCGAACTTTTGCAAAATCAGATTCGCGTCGGCATGACGCGCCTTGAGCGCGTGGTGCGCGAGCGTATGTCGTTGCAGGACATGGAAACGGCCATGCCGAGTAACCTCATCAACATCCGTCCTGTGACCGCCGCGATCAAGGAGTTCTTCGGCTCCTCGCAGCTTTCCCAGTTCATGGATCAAACAAACCCGCTTGCGGAGCTTACGCATAAGCGCCGCTTGAGCGCGCTCGGCCCCGGAGGCCTCAACAGGGAACGCGCCACGTTCGAAGTGCGCGACGTGCACTTTTCGCACTACGGCCGCATGTGCCCCATCGAGACGCC
>DLFZ01000236.1:0-120 GCA_002482435.1 Christensenella sp. UBA7707 | reverse complement strand
GGCTTCATCGAAGCGCCGTACCGCAGGGTGGACTTGAAAAACAAAAACATCCTCGACCAGATCGACTACCTGACCGCCGACGAGGAAGACGACTTTATGGTGGCGCAGGCCAACGAGCCC
>DLFZ01000237.1 GCA_002482435.1 Christensenella sp. UBA7707 | reverse complement strand
CCGCCGTTGATGCCCGTAAACGCCATGTCCTCTTTGTAGCCGCCAAGTGCAAGCGCCTTTTCGATCACAGGCGTAAAGTCCTTTTCCTCGCCGATGTGCACCATACCCGGGTACTGCACAACCTCTGTGGTAAAAATACGGTCGGCATAGCTTTCACGCACCGGCATGATGCAGTTGGTGGTAAACAGCACCGGCGCGGGAATGTCCTTAAATTCCTTCTGCTGGTTCTGCCATGCGGTACCAAAATTGCCCTTGAGCTGCGGGTACGCCTTAAGCTTGGGGTAAGCGTGCGCAGGCAGCATTTCGCCGTGTGTATAAACGTTTACGCCCTTGCCCTTGGTTTGCTCCAAAAGAAGCTGGAGATCCTTCAAATCGTGACCGCTGATTACGATAAACGGCCCTTTTTCGATGGTGAGCGGAACCTCAGTGGGAACGGGCGTGCCATAGCTTTGCGTGTTGGCGCGGTCGAGAAGCTCAATGCACTTGAAGTTGACGCGGCCGGTATCCATCACAACGGGAAGAAGCCCGTTCAAGTCCATATCACTGCCCACAGCGCGAAGCCCTTCAAAGAAGAACTCATCCACCTCGCTGTCTGAATAGCCGAGCACCATTGCGTGGTAGGCATAGGCCGCCATGCCGCGAAGGCCGAGGAGAATGAGCGTTTTGGCGGAACGGGTGTCCACATCGGGCGCGCTCCATACAAGGCTCATATCGTATTCGGCCGCGCCGCCCGCCTTCTTTACTTGCGTGCGTACAAGCTCCGTCACTTCCTTTACCTTATCCACGTCAAAGCTTACGTTGGTTACACAGGTGAAAAGGCCGGTCAGAACCGCCTTCACATCGTCTTTGGACGGTTTTTTGCCGCTGAGTGCACGGGAAAGCGCGATCATGGCGCCGGTCAATTCATCCTGCCCAAGTGCGTTGTCCTGCGTTTTGCCGCAGATACCGGCCTTGCCCGTGCACCCCTTGCCAAACGCCGTCTGTTCGCACTGGAAACAAAACATCCCCACTATTTGTACCCCTCCTTGTATTTTCTCGTGTTAATCTTCGATCGAAATGACGGAAACCGGGCACGAATCCCGCGCTTCCTTTGCGGCATCGAGCGTTTCTGCGGTGGGCTGCGCCTTTACAAAAGCAAGCCCTTCGCCATCGATTTCGAACACTTCCGGGCACGCCGCCTCGCAGGCGCCGCAGCCGATGCAGCCGGAACGGTCAATGGTAGCTTCCATGAATCAATACCTCCTAAAAAATAATATTGTTAACGCGCAAATCCGAACACGCTTTTTGCGTGCACTCTACTTAGTATAACCGAAAAACAAACACTCGTGTGTAAAAAATAAACCCTTTTTCAATCCTCAAGGATTCGGCCGTCGGTGGAAATGACCACCACCTGCCAGGGGATGAACTTGCCGCTTTGCTGCAGCGCACGCTTTACCGCGTGCTCGATGCCGCCGCAACAAGGCACCTCCATGCGCACCACCTTCACGCTTTTGATGTTGTTGTTTTGAAGAATGGCCGTGAGCTTTTCCGTATAGTCGCCCTCGTCAAGCTTCGGGCAGCCGATTACGGCAATGTGGTTTTTGATAAACTTACGGTGGAAATCGGCGTAGGAAAACGCGGTGCAATCCGCAGCGACAAGCAGGTTTGCGCCGTCGAAATAAGGCGCGTTCACCGGCACCAGCTTGATTTGTACGGGCCACTGCATCAGCTCACTCTGCGCTTCGGGCGCGACAGCCGCGTCGGAGACCGCCTTGGGGCGGGAAAGCGCGCGGGCATTGCTGCCCGGGCAACCGCAAGGGCTCTTGGCTTGCGCGGGTTCTTTCTCGGCGCGCACCTCGCGAGCGATGGCGTGCGCGTTGGAGCCGGGACAGCCGTGGTGCGGCGTTTTCCCTTCGGCCTTGTGCGCCTCATACTTTGCGCGAAGCACGGCCTGCTCGTCGTAAGCGGCCGCTTCCCGCTCCACAAAGGTAATCGCCCCCGTGGGGCAAACCGGCAAACAGTCGCCGAGGCCGTCGCAGTAATCGTCGCGCATAAGCTTTGCTTTTCCGTCGATCATTTTAATGGCGCCTTCGTGGCAGGCGCTCGCGCAAAGGCCGCAGCCATTGCAGGAATTTTCGTCTATATGAATGATTTTTCGTACCATTTTGCACATTCCTCCTTGCTTTTGTAAGTCGATTGTACTATGCTTACAAATAACGTTCAGTTGTTTTTACAACACAGCGGAGAAAAGCATGGAATATTTCGCAGCATACAACGATGTTTTATGTGAAACGGCGCTGTTTTCGGGCATTGCGGCGGAAAGCTACGAAACGCTGCTGAGCTGTTTGGGTGCGCGTATCGCTTCCTTTAAAAAAGGCGAACCCATTGTGGCGGCGGGCAGGCCCGTGCTTTCCTTGGGCATTCTTCTTAGCGGAGCAGCGCAGGCCGCGCGCGACGACATCGCGGGCAACCGGCACATTCTCGCGGCGTTTGAACCTGCGGATGTGTTTGGGGAAAGCTACGCGGCGGCGGGAGCTGAAAACCTGTCCGTTGAAGTTACCGCCACGCAAAATGCAAGCGCGCTTTTGATCCCGTACGCGCGCATGATGCGCGGCTGCAAAAATGCATGCGGTTTTCACGCGAAGCTCATTGAGAACCTCATGGGCATCCTTGCTCAAAAAAACATACAGCTCAACCAGAAGCTAGAGCACCTTTCCCGCCGCACCACGCGCGACAAGCTCCTTTCTTACCTGATGGCGCAGGCGCAACGTCAGGGCAGCCGTTATTTTCGGGTGCCCTTCAACCGCCAAGAGCTGGCGGATTATTTGCTGGTAGATAGGAGCGCCCTTTCCAACGAGCTTTCCAAGCTGCGTGCGGAAGGGATTTTGGAATTTTATAAAAACGAATTCAAGCTGCTGCTTTAAAAGGCACGGCGAAAAGCCCGAATGATACCGCCTTTTATCCCCGCTTCGCCCGGAATGACAGTTGTGAACGAGCCGTACCTGTTTGCGGCCGTTCCGCCGCCCCCGCGTGTCATTCCGGACGAAGCGGGGATGATTTTTGACAAGGCGATTTCAGCATTTTTGGTAAAGCGTGTATTTTTTATTAAAATGGCACATTTGCTTTTGTGAAAAGCAAAAAGGCGGGCAAAGCTA
>DLFZ01000225.1 GCA_002482435.1 Christensenella sp. UBA7707 | reverse complement strand
TTTTTTCGAACAAGAGGGAATCAGAAGCGGCGTTATCAGCAACATCGCTTACTCGAGTGCGACGCTTGAAAAAAGCACGGCGGAGCTTCTGCCAAACAATCGCTTTGATTTCGTAATCGCTTCAAGCGACTATGTATTTCGCAAGCCAAACCGCCATTTGTTTGAACTCGCGGCGGGGCGGGCAAAGCTACAACCCAATGAAATATGGTTTTGCGGTGACGACGTTGTATGCGATGTGGAGGGGGGCATCCGCCGCTGGGATGTTTCCCGTGTGGTATGAAAGCCCGCTGCCGTGTTTTTACAGGCCTGTGCAGCGGCAGCCTACCTGCGTGCACCTCCATATAAAGGCGTGGGACGAGTTGCAACAATGCCTTAAGGCTTTTTGATGAATAAAAAAAGCTTACAGCAAGAAAACAGGCCGACACTTTTGTGTCGGCCTGTAAAAGTCAAGCGATGAAATTAGATGCCGCGTTGAACCTTACCGGAACGAAGGCAGCGCGTGCAAACGTCCATCTTGCGCGGTGTGCCGTTGATTACGGCGGTAACACGCTGGATGTTGGGTGCCCAGGAGCGTTTGGTTTTCCTGTTGGAGTGACTCACCAAATTACCGGACATGATACCCTTGTTGCAAACTTCGCAAAACTTACCCATGCTCTACACCTCCTTGCCGACCATAAGGCTTACGGTTTCAATCAAACAAAAGTATTCTATCACGCACAAACTATCTTTGCAAGCAAAACTTACTTCTTTTGGTACACGACTTCGCCGTCGATGATGGTGTAAATTGCGTTTGAAAATACATCCATCGGGTTGCTGTCAAAAATCGCGATATCGGCATCTTTGCCCACCTCAAGGCTGCCCACCCTATGGGAAACGCGGCAAATACGCGCGGCGTTTATGGTGATGGCCTTGAGTGCCTCATATTCGCCTAAGCCTTCGCGTGCGGCGAGTCCCGCACAAAGCGCAAGATATTGGATGCGCGTCACGGGATGGTCGGTGGTGATGGCAACGAGCACACCCGCTTTGTTGAGGATGCCCGCCGTTTTAAAATCGAGGCTTTCCACTTCGGGCTTTGAACGCGAGGCAAGCGACGGGCCTACAATGGCTGGGAAGCCGCTCGCGGCGATTTCAGTAGGGATCAAATGCCCCTCGGTACAATGGTCGAGTGTGGCGGAAAGAGAGAATTCCTTTGCGATTCGAATTGCGGTTAAAATATCGTCCGCGCGGTGTACATGCGCTTTCAGGGGAATTTTCCCTTCGAACAGCGGCATGTAGCTTTCCATGCGAAAATCAGGTTCAAAGGACTCGCCGTTTTTTTGCGCGTTGTCGCGCTTGTTTTTGTAGCCTTGCGCTAAAAAGAGTTCCTCGCGGAGCATTGAGGCTATGCTCATGCGCGTAGAAGGTACATTGCCGTTGGAACCGTAATTTGTTTTTGGGTTTTCTCCGAAGGCGATCTTCATGGCGGCGGGGAACAGCACCGTCATATGGTCAAGACAGCGCCCTGTAAGCTTGATAAATGCAAACTGTCCGCCCACCACGTTGGAACTTCCGGGGCCGACCATAGCCGAGGTGATACCCGAAGCAAGCGCATTGTGAAACGCGGAATCCATGGGGTTGATAGCATCAATGGCGCGAAGCGTGGGCATGAGCGGGTTGGAGGTTTCGTTGCAATCGTCGCCGATTGAACCTTTTTTTTCTTCGGTGATGCCGATGTGACAGTGCGCCTCAATCAAACCCGGCATTACGATCAACCCACTCGCGTCGAGCACCTGCGCTTCGCGCGCAAGCTCAAGGTCGATGCTTGTGCCAACGGCAATGATCTTTCCCTTGTCAACAAGCACGCTGCCGCGGTCATGATCGCGCCCGCTCATGGTGGCGATGTATCCGTTGCGTATCAAAAGCATGTGCCTTACCGCCCGTAAAAAAGCATTTCTGATGAGGCATAATCAGGTGCGTTTGAAAAATGCACACTTCTTCGACGCTTTTCTTGCGGTGCCACGTAAACTATTCCTGCAAAAATACCCAGCATCGGTCATCATGCACATTCCAAGCACACCCTAGTATTTGCTCTTTTGGGTATCCTATGCGGTAAGAAGCTTTTAAAAAAGCAATTTGATGAAAAAAACGGAGAAAATGCTATGGATAACGCGGTGCTTTTTCAGCAGATAATAGACTTGTCAGCATGAACGGAAAGGAGGTTTGACGCATGGGTTACGATGAATACATGAATCCTTTGAACAAACAGAACCAGCAAAACAGGCAGAACCAGCAGAACAAACAAAACCAGCAGAACCAGCAAAACCAACAGAACAGGCAGAACCAGCAAAACCAGCAGAACAAGAAAAACCAGCAGAACCAACAGAACAAAAACAACAGGGAATTATAACGGAAAAAACCGCCTCGTACGTTGCTGCACGGGGCGGTTTTTTTATGCGCTTTTGAGACATGCGTCGCGTTTGCGCAAGCAGTGCCGCTTTGGCCTGACTGTAAGTATTTGTGCAAAAAATTTGCTACTCCATACGGCTTGGCGATCAGCCCGCAAAAACAGCGGAAAAAATGAAAGAAACCGTGCAACTCCTTCATCATTTTTGTTTGTTCGTTGAAATGAACGCTTCTTTCTGCTACAATAATGCACAAGTATGAAAGGAAGCGGCATTTTGGCGCCGTTTCTAAACTTTATGAAATTGGGGTAATTATGCGCATTTTACTTTCCAACGATGACGGATTGTTTTCTCCTGGCATCCGCGCACTTGCGGAACTTTTTCATACCGAGCATGAGGTTTATATGGCCGCACCGGATACGGAACGCAGCGGTGCGTCTCATTCGTTTACGTTCTCTTCTCCGCTTCGCATGAACGAGGTGCGGCTTGAAGGGCTTTATGACGTGCCAGCGTTTGCCATAAGCGGCACGCCGGTGGATTGCGTGAAGATTGGCCTTGCAAACCTTGGCTTTCAACCCGATATTGTGATTTCAGGCATCAACATCGGCGCAAACCTCGGTACGGATACTTTCTATTCGGGCACGGTTTCCGCGGCCATGGAAGCTGCGCTTCTTGGCATACCTGCGATTGCGGTTTCCATTCGCTCGTTTAAGCCGCAGCATTTAAAGACCGCCGCAATCGCCGCGAAAAACGCTATACCGTACGTTTATAAGTGTGCAAGCTCGCTTTTAAACGTCAATGTGCCGGATCTTCCTTTGGAGCAGATCAAAGGCGTAAAGTTTACAAAGCTCGGCAAGCAGGTGTACGCGGCAGAGATGATTGAGCGTACCGACCCGCATATGCGAAAATACTACTGGATGCCTTCCGAGCGTTTGACGGTTTGTGGCGAAGATGAGGACAGCGATGAACGCTGGACGCGCGACGGCTATGTTGCGATTACCCCGCTTTTAACCAACTTGACCGATTTTGCAAGTCTTTCCGGTATGGAATTTTAACGTACGAGCGCGATT
This sequence comes from Christensenella sp. UBA7707, assembly GCA_002482435.1. Taxonomy (GTDB): domain Bacteria; phylum Bacillota; class Clostridia; order Christensenellales; family CAG-138; genus UBA7707. Next base: position 6,290 of record DLFZ01000225.1, on the reverse strand, counting down.
GGGGGAGAAGGGTATGGAAGAAAACGACCTTTTGGTAAAGCTGAACAAAAACTATAAGTCCTTCAGCAAAGGTCAGCGGCTTTTGGCCAGCTACATCATGGAAAATTACGACAGAGCCGCGTTTATCACAGCATCCAAAATGGGGCGCGCCGTAGGTGTGAGCGAATCTACCGTGGTGCGCTTTGCGTACGCGCTCGGGTACGATGGCTACCCTGAAATGCAAAAATTCCTGCAGGATCTTATCCGCAACAAGCTGACGAGTGTACAGCGAATTCAACTCACCTCGGATATGGATCAAAATGATATTTTGCGGTCGGTTTTGAAGGCGGATATCGCAAACATCCGTTCCACCATTGACTCGGTTGACAATTCCGCATTCAATGCTGCTGTAGCCGCGATGTTTGAGGCGAAACGTGTTTACATTATCGGCATAAAAAGCGCCGCGCCGCTTGCGCAGTTTCTTACTTACTACCTTAACTTCATCATGGAAAACGTGATCTGCGTGAATGCGTCGGTCAACGACGCGCTCGAGAGCATGATCCGCGTAGACGAAGGAGACGTTTGCATCGGCATCAGCTTCCCGCGCTATTCCACAAGAACGGTGGAGGCGCTCACCTTTGGCAAAAGCCGAGGTGCGCGCGTCATCGCCATAACCGACAGCGTGTTTTCGCCGATTGCGGAGCTTGCGGATTACGTACTTGTCGCTCACAGCGACATGGCTTCTTTTGCAGATTCGCTCACTGCGCCGTTGAGCCTGATCAACGCCATCATCGTTGCGGCAAGCCTAAAGAGCAAGGACAAGCTCTATGAAAGGTTTGTACAGCTTGAGGGGATTTGGGATTCACAGCGCGTCTATACCACAAAGGGGAGCGAAAAGAACCAAAAATGAAATTGATCCTCATTCGCCACGGGCAAACACAATGGAACAGCGAAAGCCGTGTACAGGGGCGTACGGATATTCCGCTCAACGAAAAGGGCAGGCTTCAGGCTGCTGCCATTGCCGAGCGATTGAAGGACAATCGTTTTGACGCGGTGTATGCAAGCCCTTTAAGCCGTGCGAAAGAAACCGCTGAAACGATCGCGAAGCGCCACAGTACTGAAGTGACATTGGATGAAGACCTCATAGAAATCCAATTTGGAAAATGGGAAGGGCTGACCTCGCCCGAACTCAACAAAACCTACCCCGAGCTTTTTGCCGATTGGGGCTGGATCGAACGTCCGGAAGCCTGCAAGGAGATGGCGGCTGAGTCGCAGCAGGAAATTGTTGCGCGTTCGCTGCGGTTTGTAGAGCGGCTTGAAAGCCGCTATGGAGACGATGCCCGCATTCTCATTGTAGGCCATACCATGCCCACAAAAATGATCATCGCGCATTTTATAGGGCTCCCCTATAACCGCATTCGCTCCTTGCGCATTGAAAACTGCGCATACAATGAACTTGAAACAGGGAAAAGCGGACGTGGGTTTTTGCATGTGCTCAACGATACTACGCACTTGAGAGGTCTCCTGTGAGCCGCGTCGCCGTGGTCGGCGGCGGTCCTGCCGGCATGCTCGCAGCCGCGGAAGCAAGCCGTGCGGGCCATACGGTTTGTCTGTACGAAAAAAACGAAAAGCTCGGCAAAAAGCTTTTCATCACCGGCAAAGGACGCTGTAACCTTACAAACGACGCAGAAATGGCGGAATTTTTTACAAACATTCCGCGCAACCCGAAATTCCTCTATAGCGCACTTTACGGTTTTACAAATGCCGATATCGTCGAGCTCGTCAGCGGCGAAGGCGTTCCCACAAAGGTGGAGCGCGGCGGCAGGGTGTTTCCTGTGTCCGATCATTCAAGCGATGTTTTGAAGGCGCTTGCTTCTTACTTAAATAAAAGCGGAGCAGAAGTTGCGCTTAACTGTGCGGTCAAAGAAATTCGCCGTTTGGGCGAAGGGTTTGAAATCGTTTCCGCAAACGGCACTCGCATATTTGACGCGGTGGTGCTTTGCACAGGCGGTGCGAGCTACCCGACAACGGGTTCCACAGGCGACGGTTACTCGTTTGCGCGCACGCTCGGGCACACTGTAACGCAAATCAAGCCTTCGCTCATCCCGCTTGCAACCGAGGAGGAATGGCCGCGTGCACTCATGGGGCTTTCCTTAAAAAACGTGACGCTTCGCGCTTACCAGCGCGGCAAGCTTGTGTTTGAAGAACTTGGCGAAATGCTCTTTACGCATTTTGGCGTTTCAGGGCCGCTTGTGCTGAGCGCGAGCAGCCATATGGCCGACGAACCGCGAGGGGCTGTACTCGAAATAGATCTAAAGCCCGCGCTAAGCGAGGAAGAGCTTGATCGGCGCGTATTGCGCGATTTTGAAAAAAACAACAAAAAGCAATTCCAAAACGCGCTTAACGAGTTACTGCCCGCAAAGCTTATTCCGGTAGCGGTGGAGCTGAGCGGCATCGCCCCCAATACCGGGATAAGCGAAATAAACCGCACGCAGAGAACGAATTTTGTACGGCTTTTGAAAGGCCTTACGCTCCATGTGAAGGAGGCGCTTCCCGTGGAGTATGCCATCATCACGCGTGGCGGCATTAACGTAAAGGAAATCAATGCCTCCACACTCGAGTCAAAACTCGTAAAAAACCTTTATTTTGCTGGGGAAGTTTTGGATGTAGACGCTTATACGGGCGGTTTCAACCTGCAAATCGCCTATTCCACAGGGGTACTGGTCGGGAGAAGCATACGCTGAGAGGAGAACGTACCATGAGCCGCATCAACGTCGCAATCGACGGCCCCGCCGGTGCCGGAAAAAGCACCATTGCGCGCGCCGTTGCCAAAAAACTGGGGATTTTATATTTGGATACCGGAGCGATGTACCGCGCACTGGCGCTTAAGGCGCTTCGCAAGGGGCTTGTGCCCGGCAGCCGCGAAGATGTGATTCCGATTCTCGCAGATACGGAAGTTACCGTTCGGAATAATGCCGGTACGCAAATTACATATCTCGACGGCGAGGATGTTTCACAGCTAATACGCACGCAGGAAGTCTCCAAGGGCGCGTCCGACATCGCCGTGATTCCGGAGGTTCGCATTAAGCTTGCCGAACTTCAGCGAAACGTTGCACGCGAAAACGACGTTGTTATGGACGGGCGTGACATTTGCACCTATGTTATGCCGCATACGAAAAACAAGTTTTATGTGACCGCAAGCGTAGAAGAGCGTGCCAGAAGAAGGCTTTCTGAGTTGAACGAAAAAGGGGAATACCTCGAGTATACCTTGGAAAAAATGCGCGGCGAAATCGCCTCGCGCGACCATACCGACAGTACGCGGGAGTTTGCTCCCCTTACCAAGGCACCGGACGCGATTGTGATCGATACCACGTGTATGAGCATTGAAACCGCAATTGAAACTCTTGTCAACAACATCAGACTTTGAGGTCAACGCATGTTTTACTTTATTTTTAAGTACATAATCGGGCCGTTTTTCTTGCTTGCGCTCAGGCCTGTGGTGCACGGAAGGCAAAACCTCAGGGTGAAGGGCAAAGCTATTTTTGTATGCAATCACCGATCCATGCTGGACCCTGTTATCATTGCGCTCATTTCGCCGCGCGTGGTGCATTTTATGGCGAAAAAGGAGCTTTTCTCCTCTGCCATTGGTCGGTTTTTCTTCCGCGCACTGTTTGTGTTGCCGGTAAACCGTAAAAATGTGGATTTGCAGTCACTCAAAGAGTCGCTCCGCGTGCTTAACAAGGGAAAAGTATTCGGCATTTTCCCTGAAGGCAAGCGTGCGGTTACCGACAGCCTCGACGAGTTTGAACGGGGCGCGGCGTTTCTTGCGATCCGTTCTGGAGCGCCGGTGATTCCTATTTATATCCATCACAACAGCTACAAAACATACCGCCCCGTCATTTTGGTGGGGAAGGCCATCGACATCAACCACATCGTAGCAAACGCCAACAAATCAACTTTGATCGACGTTGTGACCGATGAGATTGCCGATGCGGTGGATGCGCTTCGCGTGGAACTGGAGGAAATGGATTGAAGATCCTTGTTGCAAAAAACATCGGCTTCTGCTTTGGGGTGCGGCGAGCCATCGACGCGGCGACAGGTGCCGCGCAAAAAAATGGCGGCGTTCATACGCTTGGTGAGCTGATTCACAACGATTTCGTACTTGAGGAACTCCGCACGCAGGGCATCGTTTCCGTTGAAGAGCCGGAAGAGGTGCCTGAAGGTACATGCGCGATAATCCGTTCACACGGTGTCGCCCCGGAAATATATAAAAGGTGTGAGGAAAAAAGACTTACGCTTGTGGATGCCACTTGTCCGTTTGTCGAAAAGATACATGATATCGTTTGCGAATACGCAGCGAAAGGCTATCAGATTGCCATTGTTGGAAAGCCTGATCATCCGGAGGTTGTGGGCATCAACGGATGGTGCGGCGGCAAAGCCGTGTTTTTGCAGTCGCGCGAGGATGCTCAAAATTTGCCGTACTATGAAAAACTCTGCCTCGTAGCGCAAACTACGTTTCCCTACGAGCTGTATGAGGAAATTGCCGACGCGCTTCCCCAAATGGGCGAGGTTAAAATTTTTCGCACCGTTTGCCCAACAACGCTTGAACGCCAGGCAGAGGCGGCAGAACTAAGCAAAAAATGTACAAAAATGATTGTAGTAGGCGGAAAGAACAGCGCCAACACAAAAAAATTGTACGAGGTATGCCGAAAATGGTGCGAACATACGCAATCCGTATCAAATCACAATGAACTTTCACTTGAAAAAATTCAAGCGGATGATATAATAGGTGTTGTCGCGGGCGCATCTACGCCGGACCGCATAATTAGGGAGGTTATTACTAGGATGAGCGAACTGGAAAAGACGATGGCTGAAGGTGCCGAAGTAGAAATTAAAAAGGTCGAAACGGAAGCAACGGACGCCGTCGCACAACCCGTTGCGGCAGAACCAGCCGCAAAAACGACCGAGCATGACAACGCTGAAGCAAGCTTTGCAGAAGCGTTTGAAAAAACGCTTGTCCGTATCAGAAACGGGCAGGTTCTGAAAGGCTCCGTCGTTCAGATCGTCGATGGAGAAGTGTGTGTAAACATCGGCTACAAATCTGACGGGTTTATACCGCGCAACGAGTTTTCCTCCGATCCGGATGCGAACCCTTCCGAGATGCTCAAGGTTGGCGACGAAATCGAAGTGGAAGTTATCAAGGTAAACGACGGGGAAGGCAACGTGCTTTTGAGCCGCAAGAATGTGGAAAGCAAGCGCGTTTGGGACAACCTTCTTCAGGACGATGAAATTCAGGATAAGGTGTTCACGGGCATTGGCAAGGAAGTCGTCAAGGGCGGTCTTATCGCCAGCATCGACGGCGTTCGCGCGTTCGTTCCCGCGTCGCAGCTTTCCAACAAATATGTTGAAAACATCGGCGAGTTTGTAGGCAAGGAACTCAAGCTCAAGGTGATTGAAGTTGACAAAGCGCGCAAGCGCATCGTCGCTTCCCACAAGGCCGTCATGGCGTTCGAAGCTGAGGAAGCCAAGAAGGAAAAGTGGGGCAAGCTTGAAGTTGGCACGAAGGTGAACGGCGTTGTTCGCAGAATTACTGATTTTGGCGCATTTGTTGACATCGGCGGCATCGATGGCCTCGTTCATGTGACCGATGTTGCGTGGGGCAGGGTGAAGCACCCGTCCGACGTGCTGAGCATCGGCCAGGAAATCGAAGTCATCATCCGCGATGTGGATGCTGAAAAGCAGCGCGTATCGCTTGGTTATAAGCAGCTCCAGCCTAAGCCCTGGACGACTGCGGATCAGAAGTATCCCGTTGGTTCCGTTGTGGAAGGCAAGGTTGTACGCATCGTGCCGTTTGGCGCGTTCGTGGCGCTTGAACCCACCATCGACGGTCTTATCCACATTTCTCAGGTGGGCGTGAAGCGCATCGCCAAAGTGGAAGATGAAATTAACGTAGGCGACATCGTACGCTGCAAGGTGCTCGATGTGAACCCCGAAGCCAAGCGTATCAGCCTGAGCCGCAGGGATGTTATCCTTGACGAGCATCCGGAAATTCTTGAAGAGCTTGCACGCGAAAAAGCGGAGCAGGCGAAGGAAAGGGCAGAACGCGCGCAGACCGAGCAGAAGCCCCAGCAGGAAAAGCCGCAGCAGGAGAGGCCCGCTCAGCGCAACACCGAGCGTCGCGAGCGCAGGGAAAACACCGCGCAGAGCGGTGAACGTACGGAACGTCGTCCGAGGCGTGAGGATAGCGATTATGAACTGCCCCCCGTGCAGCAGTCCACCACGTCGCTTGCGGATTTGTTCTCCAGCTTCAA